>NZ_JACJEZ010000068.1:0-20411 GCF_014164365.1 Pseudoalteromonas sp. SG43-6 | reverse complement strand
AAGCTGTAAGCTGTAAGCTGTAAGCTGTAAGCTGTAAGCAAGAATGTTCCTAATTTATATTAAGCAATGCAACATCTTTTTTATTTAAGTGATTTATTCACCACAGCGATTAAGAGACGCTGTGCTTTAAAGAAGTAATTGTAAAAATAGGTGCTAGGAAGTGGCTAGGGTGTATTCGAGGGCCGTGGCGCTTTTCTCATTTACTCTCATTCTACTCTTTGTGCAGAAAGGTTTTTGATTGTGGGCATTACTTGTAGGCGAGTGGCTTGCCACCGCGAAAATAATCTCATTGTCGCGAGATAAAATCGCTGCTACCAATGCGTAGGCGCGGGTTTACCCCGCGAATAGATTCAAGTTCTTTCAGTGATTAATTCACCACTGAGAACACAGAGAAGAAATAAGTGATTTTTTACTTTGGTTTCTCTGTATAGCGCGCAGCGTCTCCTGCCCTCGGTGGTAAAATAAGTTTGTTTGTGTAAATGTATAAACAGTCGCGAGATAAATTCGCTGCTACCAATACGTAGGCGCGGGGTTACCCCGCGCAATAGATTCAAGTTCTGTCAGTGATTAATTCACCACCGAGAACACAGAGAAAAAATAAGTGATTTTTTACTTTGGTTTCTCTGTGTAGCGCGCAGCGCCTTTGTGCCCTCTATGGTAAAATAGATTTGTCGGTGTAAATGTATAAACAGTCGCGAGGTAAACTCGCTGCTACCAATGCGTAGGTGCGGGTTTACCCCGCGCAATAGATTCAAGTTCTGTCAGTGATTAATTCACCACCGAGAACACAGAGAAAAAATAAGTGATTTTTTACTTTGGTTTCTCTGTGTAGCGCGCAGCGCCTTTGTGCCCTCGGTGGTAAAATAGGTTTATCGGTGTAAATGTATAAACAGTCGCGAGGTAAACTCGCAGCTAACAATGCGTAGGCGCGGGTTTACCCTACGCAATAGATTCAAGTTCTGTCAGTGATTAATTCACCACCGAGAACACAGAGAAAAAATAAGTGATTTTTTACTTTGGTTTCTCTGTGTAGCGCGCAGCGTCTTTGTGCCCTCGGTGGTAAAATAAGTTTATCGGTGTAAATGTATAAACAGTCACGAGATAAACTCGCTGCTACCAATACGTAGGCGCGGGTTTACCCCGCGCAATTAGATTAAAGTTCTGTCAGTGATTAATTCACCACCGAGAACACAGAGAAGAAATCAAAGATTTTTTACTTTGGTTTCTCTGTATAGCGCGCAGCACCTTTGTGCCCTCGGTGGTAAAATAAGTTTATCAGTGTAAATGTATAAACAGTCACGAGATAAACTCGCTGCTACATACACGTAAGTGCGAGCTTTTAGTAGTTTTTAGATTTTAGGTTTTAGGTTTTAGCGAATGCAAAATTTCTTTCTCGATATAATCACTGTTATGCAAAACCAATTATGGTTTTACTTACTCACTGTTGGCTTAGTGAGCCTGTGTATTGGCAGTTTTTTGAATGTAGTTATTTACCGGTTGCCGATAATGATGCAGCGTGAATGGCAAACAGAATGCCGTGTTTTACTGGCTGACGATTTAAAACCCACAAAAGCTGATAATACAGAAGCTGAGTTTAATCTGATCAAGCCTAACTCTACTTGCCCAAAATGCAAAACGGCCATTAAGCCTTGGCAAAACATTCCTGTTATTAGCTGGTTATTGTTAAAAGGTCGCTGCGCTAGTTGCAGTAACCCAATTTCAGTACGTTACCCAATTGTTGAAATGCTTACTGCGGTTTTAAGCTTAATAGTGGCCTACACCTTGGGCGCGACTGAGCAGGCACTACTGTATATTTTAATTACTTGGGTGCTCGTCGCCCTTACCTTTATTGACATTGATCATATGCTACTGCCTGACCAACTCACCTTACCTTTAGTCTGGTTAGCATTAATTGCTGCGGTAATGGGCATCACTATCTCCCCAACAGATGCCATTATTGGTACAGCATGTGGTTACTTAAGCCTCTGGAGCGTATTTTGGCTATTTAAACTGCTCACCGGTAAAGAAGGCATGGGCTATGGTGATTTTAAATTACTGGCGGTATTTGGCGCATTGCTTGGCTGGCAATCATTACTCACCATTGTTTTATTATCGAGTGTAGTGGGCGCTATTATTGGTATCGCGTTATTGAGTATTCAAGGCAAAGATAAAGCCACGCCAATTCCATTTGGGCCTTATTTAGCCATTGCAGGTTGGGTTACTTTGTTATGGGGCACACAAATCCAAGTATTTTATTTTAATTTGTTAGGTTATTAATATGAATGCATCCACTCATAAACCGATGAAAAATTGGGTGCTGGGCTTAACCGGCGGTATTGGTTGCGGAAAAAGCGCCGTTAGTGCCATGTTTGAAAAACTCGCTATTACCGTGGTTGATGCTGATATTATTGCACGCCACGTAGTCAAACCGCATAGCCCTGGTTTAGCTGCTATTAGTGAGTATTTTGGTGCCCAAGTGCTAAACCCCGACGGCAGTTTAAACCGGGCGCAATTACGTGAGATTATTTTTGCTGATACAGCGCAAAAAACTTGGCTTAATAATTTACTGCATCCACTGATCCGTGAAAAAACTCTTACTGATTTACACTCTGCAAACAGCGCATATGTGGTACTCGTCGCACCACTGTTATTTGAAAATGGTCTTGAGCAATATTGTGATCGCACTTTAGTGATTGACGTTCCTGTAGAAATACAACTCAAGCGTACTATCGCCCGCGATAACACCTCTGAGCAGCAAGCACGCAGTATTATCGCCGCACAAATGTCACGCGAGGATAAACGCCACCGAGCTGACGATGTGATTGATAACAACCGCCCATTGCATTTAGTTGAGCAGGATATAATGCAACTTCATCAAAACTACTTACAACTAACGGCTAAAGTTAACTAATAAAGATGATAACGGTTGTGATAAACAAAAACTTTTTAGCTTTTTGTTGTCAAATTACCTTAAATCGACAAGACTGATGTTATACCATTCTTTTTTCTGATAAATTGCTGGCTATGAAAGGATCTAACCAAGGTGCGCAATGAATATTAATTCACCATTACTTAGAAAGTTTATTACGCTTGGCCGTATTGACGCAGAAACAGTCAAACTCAAACAACGTGAGTATGGCTCAACTGCAGAGTTGATCGCAAAATGCAGCGGTATTGATGGTCATGAACTTGCCGAGCAATGCATCGACTTATTCCGAGTGCCTTATTTTGATATACGTGAGTTTGACGTCGAGCTGATCCCCAAAGAGCTTGTTAAAGAAAAACTGATCAAAGATCATCATATTCTGCCTTTAATTAAAAAAGGCCGTAAACTCTACATTGCCGCGTCGGATCCGACTGATTATGGTGCTTTTGAAAACTTTGAATTCAGTACAGGGCTTGCCTGTGAGGTGGTCGTTGTTGATTATCGCCAGCTTGAAGCCAAAATAGAGCAATTGCTTGATGCCTCTGGTAGTTTGCATTTAAGCGATGAAGAATTTAAAGAATTTAGTGAGTTAGATACCGAAAGCCCTCGCGAAATACAAAACAACGGCGAAGACGAAAAAGACGATGCCCCAATTATCGTCTACATCAATAAAATTTTGATGGATGCAATTAAAAAAGGCGCCTCGGATTTACACTTTGAACCTTACGAACATAAATACCGCGTGCGTTTTCGTATCGATGGCATTTTACATGAAATGGCCAGCCCGCCGAACAGCTTAGCTACGCGTTTATCAGCGCGGATAAAAGTAATGGCACGCTTAGATATTGCCGAAAAACGTAAACCACAAGATGGCCGTATCAAACTTAAAATCACCGAACGTAAAAGTATCGATTTCCGGGTAAGTACGCTGCCGACTTTGTGGGGCGAAAAAATAGTAATGCGTATCCTTGATTCATCCAGTGCCATGCTTGGCATTGATGTACTGGGTTACGAACCTGAGCAGAAAAAGCTCTATATGGATGCGCTGCAACAACCGCAAGGCATGATTTTAGTTACCGGCCCTACCGGCTCGGGTAAAACAGTATCGCTTTACACTGGTTTGAATATTCTTAACCAACCAGAGCGTAATATTAGCACTGCAGAAGATCCGGTTGAAATTAACCTTGAAGGTATCAACCAAGTACAAATTAACCCGCGCGCAGAGATGACCTTTGCTAATGCGCTAAAAGCGTTTTTACGTCAAGATCCTGATGTGGTGATGGTCGGTGAGATCCGAGATCTTGAAACCGCTGAAATTTCTATTAAAGCGGCGCAAACTGGTCACTTGGTATTATCGACCTTACATACTAACTCTGCACCTGAAACCCTAACCCGTTTACTTAATATGGGTGTACCTGCTTATAACGTTGCCAGCTCGATTAGCTTAATTATCGCACAGCGCTTAGCTCGACGTTTATGCCCTAAATGTAAAGCACCTGAAAGCTTGCCGGACGAAGAGTTACAACGCCAAGGTTTTAGCCCTGAACAAATAACTGAACTCACTTTATTTGCACCCAAAGGCTGCGATAGCTGCACTGATGGCTACAAAGGTCGTGTCGGTATTTATGAAGTAATGCAGATTACTCCAGAAATAGCGCAAATCATTATGCGTGGCGGTAATTCACTAGAAATTGCTGAAGTATCGTTAAAGTCAGGCTTTAATAACTTGCGTTTATCAGGCCTCAGAAAAGCTGCCGCCGGTATGACTTCATTAGCCGAGATAAACCGAGTAACTAGTTTTTAAGATCCTAAAACCTAGGGTTCTAGGTTTTAGAGTTATAAATCGTAAACAATATGTATGAGAAGATGTTATGCCAACAGTTGTAAGCTGCCCAACGTGTAAAACCCAAGTCGAATGGTCAGAAAAAAGTCCGCACCGCCCTTTTTGTTCAAAACGCTGTCAGTTAATTGATTTAGGCGAATGGTCGTTTGAAAACAATAAAATCTCTGCACCAATAACCTCTGCAGATGATTTAAGCCAAGATATGATTGAAGATATTGAAGCTATGCTTGCTAAAAACGACGATGATTTTTTCAAGTAAGCCTGAAGTAATTGAAAAATAGGGGCTAGGTTTTAGGTAGTAGCTAGGTTCTAGTATTCGAAGCTCGCAGCCCGTGGCGAGGTAAACTCGCTGCTACCAATACGTAGGCGCGGGTTTACCCCGCGCAAACTCCAATTAACTACTTTGCTGTTAACCAAGCTTCCAAACCAAAAACACCAACGCAAAGCCAACTAAATAAATCAGTCCTAACCAGCTCAAGCTTTGTATTACTTTGGAATGCTGAATACTTGGCACTGAGCGAACTAAGCTGAAGTTCAGCCATGCAAAAATCGGCGTGGTCAAAAATGCTAGCGTCATAGCAAAAGTAAGCATAGGGCCAAGGGCTGATTTAAAGAATAAGATCACCGCCATCCCCGCCAAAGACTGTACTATCAACCAGATATTTAAGCTGTGCTTACTTTGTTTAAAACCTAATAATTTGTGTGATTCGTTTAATGTGCGGGCGTAGCCATCAAGCACGGTTAAAGTTGTGCCAAACATACACAAAAACGCGATAATTGAAACTAATGGTCGTGCCCATTCACCTATGGTCAGGGCATACATATCAATAAGCTGTTTAGCAAATGCCACGCCGCCGAGCTCTATATTCGCGCTTTGCCCGTATTGCACTAGCACACCGAGTGAAAAGAATACTAATGCCAGCCCTGCGGTTAACCAATAACCTAAATTAAAATCAAACAACCCCTGAGCCTTAGTCACGCTTTGCTGGCTTTGCTTTTCTTTAAGCCACAATGAGCTTAATGCTGAGATTTCAATCGGTGCAGGCATCCAACCCATCAATGCCACCATAAAACCCAGCATAGCAAGTTCATAGGGAGATGGGCCAACGTAATCAGCAGGTGCCATTGGGCCGTTACTAAATGCAATAGATAGGGCAATGACTGTTGCTAGTGTAAGTAGCCCCATAATAGCCTTGGCGACGTTATCGAGTGCTTTAAAGTGCCCGAGTAATAAAATGACTAAGCAAACGGCGAGGATCAACCAACACAGTAAAGTCACTGAAATAGCAATAGGTAAAGCGTAGTGTAATAAACTGGCCGTTAATAGCAGCACACCAGCAGTATTGACCACCGCAGCAATAATATTTAAGCCAATAAAACTATAAAAAAACCATGGGCCTTTACTTTGATAGCCTTCAACTAAGCTTTTTTTTGTGGCTAGCGTGTACTCGATACCAAAGCGGAAAAATGGATACTTAAGCACGTTAACAACGAGGATTAACCAAAATAGCTGCCAGCCAAAAATAGCCCCTGCTTGCGTTGATGCCACTAAATGTGAGCCACCAATTGCAGCGGTCGCCATTAAAATACCGGGACCTAGTGCGTTTAAACGAGTTTGCCAAATTGATACTGCTGACTGCATCTGTGTACTTATTACTTATGGTTAATAATAAGCAAGTTACAGCGTTTTAATTAAGAAATAAAGAGTAAAGCGGAGGTTTAGAGGACTAGTCCTTTAGATGTAAATCGCTAGATCCTAGTTGCCTAAGATCTAGCGTCTTTATTATTTAACGTAGGTCCATTTCTTGAATAATTTCATGAGCAATTTCAGGTGTAGTGCTCACCGGTTTTTCATGTAAATTGGCTTTAATTTGGCCTTTACGATGCTTTAGTGCTGCATCGAGTTTTTTAGCCGCGTTTGCAATAGCTGGATAAAGAACTTCGTTCTCACCTTTAACGGATAAACGCGCGCCTTCGTATATGGTACTGATTTCTGCTTGGAGCTTATGATGCTCTTTTGAAAGAATGATATCTAGTGCGATCAGAGATGGAAAATGACTCGCAATTTTTGAAAATTTTTCGTTGATGTGCTCTCTAATAGAGTCAGTAACGTCAACATGGTGACCAGAAAGATTAATTTTCATAGGGTATCCTTTTTTATGTTACCTCATAACTAGTATTGGGGGCTATTTAGATTAACACAAGGCAGAAAAGCATAAATATGAAATTTATTTGTTATTACAGCTGATGTAGATCAATTTAGTCACATTAAATATGCAAAAGCCCGCGCATGGCGGGCTTTCAGCGTGTCACTTGATTTGTATATTAAGTATACGAACAACAGTAATCAGCAAAGTCAGTCACTTTTACTTGAAAGGTAACGTTAGCATCAACGTTAAAAGACTCCCCTGCTGACATCGTTTGCCATTTCGTCTCACCAGGGAGTAATACATCCCACTGGCCGCCGTTTAATTCCATCAATTCTTTTTTGCTCGTAGCAAATTCAAACTCACCCGGTTGCATAAAACCTAACGTTTTAGTGCTGCCATCAGCAAAAACCACGGTACGACTTGATACTTTACCGTCAAAATATACGTTCGCTGTTTTAACAACACTTACATTATCAAACTGAGACATCCTCACTCCTGTTCTTTGATTTATAATTTAACTGCGACCACATTGCCTTAAGGACGCATAGCATGCAAGTGTAGTGATGTGAAAAATACTCATGGGCTTCGGGCTTCGGGCTTCGGGCTTCGGGCTAACAGTGTAGGTCGTGCTTTAGCGCGTCAAGTCGCTTACGCTTAACTATTCTAAAACTGACAGCTGAAAGCTTATGACTGACGGCTCAAATTCCCTTCGTTGGGTTTCGCTGCGCTCTACCCAACCTACCGGCCAAACACAAAAAGCCCGCGCTGTGTAACCACAGTGCGGGCTTTTAAATTTCAATCGTAAAAATTAAAACAATTCGTTAGCTTTGTTTACGATGTTTTCTACCGTGAAGCCAAAGTGCTCAAACAGCTCATTTGCAGGGGCTGACTCACCAAAGGTGGTCATACCTACTACAGCGCCGTTTAAACCTACATATTTATACCAGTAGTCAGCAATACCTGCTTCTACGGCTACGCGGCGTGAAACTGCAGCTGGTAGTACACTTTCTTTATAAGCAGCGTCTTGTGCATCAAATACATCGGTCGATGGCATAGAGACAACACGTACTTTTTTACCTTGCTTACGCAGTTGCGCGGCTGAATCTTGTGCTAATTGCACCTCAGAACCAGTTGCGATTAAGATAAGCTCAGGCTCGCCATCACAGCTCAGCACATAACCACCTTTTTTCACGTCGCTTAATTGCTGCGCAGAGCGAGTTTGTTGCTCAAGGCCTTGGCGAGTAAAGATAAGTGATGTTGGACCATCTTGGCGTTCAATCGCTTGTTGCCATGCAATCGCAGACTCAACTTGGTCACACGGGCGCCAGTTAACTAAGTTTGGCGTTAAACGCATGCTAGCAATTTGCTCTACTGGTTGGTGAGTTGGACCATCTTCACCTAAACCGATTGAATCGTGTGTGTATACAAAAATGCTTGGCACTTTCATAAGTGCAGCCATACGAACAGCATTACGTGCATATTCCATAAACATTAGGAAAGTTGCGCCGTAAGGAATAAAGCCTTTATGCAATGCAATACCATTCATAATCGCCGACATACCAAACTCACGTACACCGTAATAGATGTAGTTACCGCTGGCATCATCGCGTGTTAAGCCTTTAGAGCCTTTCCAAATAGTCAGGTTAGAACCGGCTAAATCAGCTGATCCGCCCATAAATTCAGGCAGTAATGGACCAAATGCATTCAGTGCGTCTTGCGATGCCTTACGTGATGCTGGGTTTGCTGGATTTGCGTCTAGTTGCTCAATATATGCTTGTGATTTTTCAGCCCAATCTGCTGGCAACTCACTACTAGTACGGCGTTTAAATTCAGCGGCTAGTTCTGGGTGTGCAGCGGCGTACGCGGCAAATTTTTCATCCCAGTTAGCTTCAAGTTGTTTACCCTTTTCTTTGCCATCCCATTGTGCATAAATATCAGCTGGGATTTCAAATGCTTCACCAGTCCAACCAAGGAACTCGCGTGCTGCTTTGATTTCGTCTTCACCTAGTGGTGCGCCGTGACAATCATGGCTACCTGATTTATTTGGTGAACCATAACCGATAACTGTTTTACAACAAATTAGTGTTGGCTTGTCGGTGATGCTGCGTGCTTCTTCGATGGCTGCGCGGATAGCGTCAGAGTCATGGCCATCAACGTCACTTACTACATGCCAACCGTAGGCTTTAAAGCGTGCAGGTGTATCATCGCTAAACCAACCTTCAACTTCACCATCAATTGAAATACCGTTGTCATCCCAAAACGCAACAAGCTTACCTAGGCCTAATGTGCCGGCAAGTGAACATGCTTCATGAGAAATACCTTCCATTAAGCAACCATCGCCTAAGAAAGTATATGTGTGGTGATCAACAATATCGTGACCTTCACGGTTAAATTGCGCTGCTAATGCTTTTTCAGCAATCGCCATACCTACCGCGTTAGTGATCCCTTGACCAAGTGGGCCCGTAGTAGTCTCAATACCTGGAGCATACCCGTATTCTGGGTGGCCTGGTGTTTTTGAATGCATTTGACGGAAGTTTTTAATTTCCTCAATTGGTAAATCATAACCACTTAAATGCAATAGAGAATAAATAAGCATTGAACCGTGGCCATTGGAAAGTATAAATCGATCTCTATCTACCCACTCTGGATTTGTTGGATTGTGGTTTAGATAATCGCGCCATAGTACTTCTGCGATATCAGCCATGCCCATAGGGGCTCCAGGGTGGCCAGATTTGGCCTTTTGTACTGCGTCCATTGATAAGACGCGAATAGCATTTGCAAGTTCTTTGCGAGACGGCATGGATTCTCCTACCTTTACTGTATTTGCGCTGGTTATTGTGTGTATTCATTTGAAGATCCATTCTTACTTATTGTAGGGGCTGTATGCAATTAAAAACCTGATTAAATTGGGCATTATGAATTTTTTTTAAGAACAAAAAGTTATTAGTAATTTTATTTAGACGTCTAGGCGTAAAAACACTATGCAACTATCGTTGTTTTAGATAAAATACGCCCCTAAATTTTTTAGCGCTCTTACCGACGTTTGTGAAGCGCAATATTTGTGAGCAAAGACAATGGCAAAACATTTATTTACTTCTGAATCTGTTTCTGAAGGTCATCCGGATAAAATCGCGGACCAAATCTCTGACGCGGTACTAGATGCCATCTTAGAACAAGATTCTCATGCCCGTGTTGCGTGTGAAACTTACGTAAAGACTGGTATGGTTATGGTTGGTGGTGAAATCACTACTAGCGCATGGGTTGATATCGAAGAAATCACACGTAAAACTGTACGTGAAATTGGCTACACTCATTCTGATATGGGTTTTGATGCCGACTCGTGTGCAATTTTAAACACGATTGGTAAGCAGTCTCCTGACATCAACCAAGGTGTTGACCGTACTAGCCCAGAAGAACAAGGCGCTGGCGACCAAGGCCTAATGTTTGGTTACGCATGTAATGAAACTGAAGTATTAATGCCTGCACCAATCACTTACTCACACCGTTTAGTACAGCGTCAAGCGCAAGTACGTAAAAGCGGCGAGCTAAACTGGTTACGTCCTGATGCAAAATCACAAGTTACTTTTGCATATGAAAACGGCAAGCCAGTAGGTATTGACGCTGTGGTACTTTCTACTCAACACAGTGAAGACATTTCACAAAAAGATTTAGTAGAAGCTGTGATGGAAACAATTATCAAGCCGGTACTGCCTGCTGAGCTTATCACTAGTGCAACTAAGTTTTTCATTAACCCGACTGGCCGTTTTGTAATCGGTGGCCCAATGGGTGACTGTGGTCTTACTGGTCGTAAAATTATCGTTGATACCTATGGCGGCATGGCTCGTCACGGTGGCGGTGCATTCTCAGGTAAAGATCCATCAAAAGTTGACCGTTCAGCTGCGTACGCTGCACGTTACGTTGCTAAAAACATCGTTGCTGCGGGCCTTGCTGACAAATGTGAGCTACAAGTTTCTTACGCAATCGGTGTTGCAGAGCCAACGTCAATCAGTGTTGAAACATTTGGTACCAGCAAGCTTGAAGAATCACGTTTAATTGAATTGATTCGTGAACACTTTGACTTACGTCCATATGGCTTAATTAAAATGCTTGATCTTGAGCGCCCTATTTATCTACCAACTGCAGCTTACGGGCATTTTGGTCGTGATGAATTCCCTTGGGAACGCACAGATAAAGCAGACGCACTTCGCGCAGCAGCTGGTCTTTAATATTAGCCATTGTGTGAATACAAAAAAGCGCCAATTGGCGCTTTTTTTATGCCTGCTGATTATGTTGTTGTAAATGCGTAGGTTATTGTCGCGAGGTAAACTCGCTGCTGCCAGACGTAGGCGCGAGTTTACCCCGCAAAATTAAAACTAGGTTCTAGGAAGTGGCTAGGAGTTAGGGCGTGTTCGAAGCCAGTGGTATTTCCCCCCTTATTCACTACTCTTGGTGCAAACCTATTCTTTAATAATTTCACCACAGAGTTCATAGAGGAAAACCTGTAAGTAATTAACTTTACTTTTGTCTTCTCGGTGTAGCGCACAGCGCCTCCTACCCTCGGAGGTAAATAGGCTTGTCGCCATAAATGGCGACCTACAGGAGCGCGGTGGATATTACTTGTAGGCGAGTGGCTTGCCACCGCGAAGGATAAAGTGTTTATCGCGAGATAAACTCGCTGCTACCAGACGTAGGCGCGGGTTTACCCCGCGCAATTAAAGCTCGGTTCTAGAAAGTGACTTGGGTGTATTCGAAGCTTGTCGCTCAAAGCCTGTAACGTTTTGCCTAACTTCCTAACCTATCAATGTAATTATCTTTTCATACCCAGCCACAGCCCATACAATAAATAACACTATCAGTGCTAATGTCACAGCCGCTGAAGCAATATCTTTCGCTCGCCCTGATAACACATGATATTCAACACCGACTCGATCTGTTAATGCTTCAATTGCTGAATTTAGCAACTCAACAATCAACAATAACAAAAAGCTGATTATAAGTATCACCCAGTGCTGTAATGATTGCGCTAGCCAAAATGATAATGGCAATAATACAAGCCCTAGCGCAAGCTCATTACGAAAGGCCGACTCTTCCTTAAATGCGGCTTTAAAACCTTTAATTGAGCATTTAGTTGCTTTTAAAATACGCCCAATTCCTATGCCGTTGGGTTTGTTTACTAAGTTAATTTCTGGTTTAGTCATTTTATGATCTTTAGCGTGTAAGTGTTGCTTATCGGGTGATGGGTAAAACCATTACCTTAATCCATGCCTTGAGTTAATAACTGCCAAGCTGTCGCCATATACTGGGTATATGCTTGCTCTGTCTGTGCATCAATTTCAACAAATTGCGATGGTGTTGTCGGTAAAAGCTGAGTTTTATCCCGCTCATTAACCCTATAATACTCATAAAGCGCCGATAAATCACCACGCCAGAGCTGTTCATTGTGACGTATTGTTTGAAAACCAAATACCCTCCTATCTGGCGCTGCATTAAATAATGATTGTCCCATGCTATAAAACTGAGTATTTGCTGGCGCAATTAAATCTAATAATGTTGGAGCGATATCCATATGGCTTGCCACTTGTTGCGCAGGCACTAAATCTGCACTAACACCTTTGCCATAAATCACTATCGGCACATGAGTTAACTCATATAAATTTGGGCGCTGATGAAAGTTACGGCGACTATAATGATCCCCGGTAATGACAAATAATGCATCTGGATAACGTTGCTCCATCTTAGCCACAAACTCACCCAGCATTTTATCTGCATACCATAAGTGCCCTAATACATAAGGATCTAATAACTCCCCAGCTAATTTATTTATCTCAGCTGGATAATCTGCAACCGACTTATAAGGGTAGTTATATTTATCTAAATCGAGATTAAACGGGCCATGATAACTACCTGAGAGGATCACATTAAAACTTTTTTTCGTTGTTTTTTCTGCTACCAAATCAAATAGCTGACCATCATCAATGCCCCAGACACCGGCGCTACCTTTACCACCAGCATCGATAGCTGAATAGACCTTATCAACACCTTGGGATAGAACGTACTCACCGACATTTTGCCACGATAATAAACCACCATAAAAAAACTGGCTGGTGTACCCTAACTGCTCGAATTGATTAAATAACGATAGCTTGCTACTTGGGTTTTGTGGCCCAATCAAACTCATATTAACCCCTGCATAAGGGATCCCAGATACAATACTGGATAGCGAATTCATGGTACTGCTAGCTGCAGGTAAAACGTTATCTAGGTAAATACCTTTACTAGCTAGGTTTTTTAACTGATTAGTTAAATTAAGTGCAGCATACTTTTGTTGTAACGGCCAAGAATCATAACTTTCCATAACAATTACAAATACCTGTGACGGTGCAGCTAACAAAGGCGCTGTCGTATGTTTACTCAGCGCATTTAAAGGTAAGGCATCAAGCCCTGAGTTATGGCTTAAATATGGATTTTCACCGTTTACGCCATGGCTTTGTAGATCGTTGTAATCTTTAATGGCATAAAAAAAGCTGCGAAATGGATTGATCACCAAATTATTAATAAATGGGTCCGGCGTTACCGCAGACCACTTTCGTGATGCCGGACGAGACTCAAAAGAACCACGAATAGCACAGATAAATAACACCACAATGATGCTAATTAACAACGTACGCTTCCATTTACAGTCAGTAAAAATGCGCTGTAAAAAGCTATTCGACTGCTTATCAACGCGCTCGCATAACTTAAATGCAACCACCAACAGTGCTAATAACCCCAGAAAACTACCCCATGGCCGATATTGTTCAATCACGGTTAAAGCAATTGCTTGCTGATCATCGTGCAACCCTTCAAACATAAAGTAATTGAATTGGCTACCGTACTCTGCAATATACGTAATACTGGTTATACAGAGTAAAATAGCGACTACAAAAAAAAGCTTACCCGTAAAGTTACGCACCATTCTTACCCAATGACCTAAGCGCATCGGCTGTAAAATACAATTTAATAAAAAAGGAATGCTAAAACACACACCACTGGCAGCTGAGTCAAAAGCAAACCCTGTTTCTAAGGTGTTTAAAATAACGTTAAGATCAATTGGTGTGGTGATCCGGTCATGAAAGTAGACTAAAAAGAAAACCCGAAAGCTCATAAACAATAGAACACCCGCTAGCCATAATGTAGCGATGCGCCAACTTTCGTTAACAAATGAAAACCAACGGCTTGATCCTGCAACTGATGATGCAAACACTTTACGGTCCTTAAAGTAGTATGTTCCCAGCGCGGGAGTATTACCGATTTAAGTTACAGCAACAATATTTTTTTTGTAATTATTTGTAATAAAAGTTCAATTAAACAAAGTAGTAACAAGGAGTTGACTAGCTATCCAGATTATACCAATTGTTAGAATTAACACGCTATTGTTTATTGATGTGACTACAATTACCAACTTGGCTTACTTGCTGATTGGTTTGATAGGTTTTATTGATTAGGCGTAATTTAAGAGCAAGCAAGGTATGCATTGCACTTTCTAATCCCACTTTATTGCTTAGCCAATGCGGAATTGCACCACCAGGATTAGCGTATATTTCATATGTTATAGTTAACAATGATTGCCCTTCACTGCTATGTTGAGTTAATAACCAATGTGCTTTTAGATCAGTGATACGGATCACAGCTTGGCGCTTTGCAAGCTCCCCTGTTTTTGCTGTAATCGTTAACTTAGTCTGGGTGCCGTTCAGTTGTTGGTAGCATGAGTAACTAACCATATCGCGATCAGTGAGTGGCCACGGCGACTCAAACTCGGTATGTACAATAGTTTCTGAGGGACTTAATCGCTCCAACACTTTCACATGGGTAACATTATCAATCCATAACGGCGCGCTGTTAGTATCACTTAGCAATGTCATAAAGTCATTGGCCGTGACACCTTCAATAGTGATCTCAGCCTGCACTTCAAAAATACCATTATCATGTTTTTTGTAGTACACACTTGCACCATCATGCTGTTTCCAGAGTTGCCAATGCTGAACATCACTGAGCGCATCGGCACTAAAGAGCAGCATTAGTAATAATACCCGCCGTACCATGTGTATTCCCTATGTACTGGCTTAAACGCGATTACTGCCAGTAAGGTGATATTTTATATGAAGCTAAGCGGCTTTGTTCCATTGCGTCGACCAAGAATTCAGACTTTCTTTCAAGCCAGCTTTGAATTTTTGCCAGCTCTTCATCATCTTGTCCTGCACATAACTGCTTTAGATACTCAAGCGTGCTGAGCTCGTACATGCCGTGTGAAATATCTAACCATGGAATACGAAACTCACTGCGTTCATCTTTTTCAAATAACGAACCTAAACAGTTACCACTGAGTAAGCTGTTTTCTAAACGCATACGTAAATCCAAGTAATCCTTAACAGTCAGTGTTTTTTGTTCTGGCAGTAACTGATGAAGGTCTTGCCAATCTTTTTCAAATAATCGATTAGCAATCTCAGCGACTGGTTTTTCAGCTGCTTGAAACTGTACTTGCCCCCAACTTTTACGCCATTGCTTATCCACCAGCCAGGTGGTTAAAGACAATAATAAGCGGTTATAGCGAGCGCTATGAAACAACCGATTAATATCATCAATACTTGGCTGTAGCTCTTTTAAGTCATTAATAACTTGCGTTAACTCAGGTGCACTGTTGATTTTTTTATAGTATGCGTGGCGCTTAGATGTGTAGGTTTTTAGTTGAATCGCGTTTTCAACCCATGCTAATTCACTTAATAGCCATTTTAGCTCGGTGCGTAATAGCTCGGTGGTGTTTTTATCAACAATATCGTCAAATAACCAAAACGTATGACGGATTAAACTAATACCATCGGTCACTCGTTTCAGAGTCTTTAAACTCGGTTTATCGAAATAACACTGTTCATGTTTTTGTACAAAACGAATACCAAAGCCAATTGCGGCTATAAGTGCTTGCTCTTGTGTTGCATATTTAGGTAACGATACAAAGCCAATTGATTTACTTGGCTTAAGTGGTTTTTCATCCGCAAGGCGATAACCACGAGCTGCTTTAGAATATAGCCCTAATCGAATATTACTTTGACTCACTAACTTATCTGCTAAAGCAAATAATTCATCGCGGCTGCCTTCAACCAGTTCAATTTCAAGCTCACAAATTGGCTCCATCAAACCCGATGCAGATACTTCACCTTTATCTAACACTACTTCAATTTTAGCGCCACTGTCGGTTTCAATAAGCCAAGTACGACGAATGAAGTTAGTACTAAAAATAGGATAAAGATTAGCGGCAATTGCACTTATTTGCATACCATGCGGCCAAATACTGGCATCAAATGCAGTTATATTTGGTCGGCTACTTTCCAGCGGTAAATTATATTCAGGTCGTTGATGCAACCCGCCCATAACTTCTCCAGCAAGCTTGATAGTTTGCTCACATTGATTATCAGCACAGCGGGTACGAAAACCGATATCGAGCGCTCTTAATTCACGGCTTGGCGTGTCAAAATAAGCATTTTGTAAACTACGCGAAGGTTTATTAGTAACCGTTTTTGCAAATTGAGTAATTAACGCGGGGATCAGTGGGATTACGGCGTCTGACACCAAAAACTTCAGTTCTATCTCAGTATCCATTAGGCTTGAGGATTACCTTTAAAATAAATAAGAGCTCAAAATAAACAAAGCTGCCCAACATTGCAAATTTTTTAGCTTATTTGAATCAGCAAACAGCAGCCATGATTACAATATCAGTCTTGCTATTAGCGCGCTAAATCCATACTATCTCAATACTTAACTATGAATAATACGATTGCTGTCCCACAGACGGTTACATTAACAGGGTAGATTGATGTTTAAACATTCTTTATTAGCTTTGCTATTCGCAGCGGCCGCATTTATGAGTCACGCAGAAGAAAGCAATTCAGCTAGCGATGCAAACACCGCTTATATAGTCGATAATCTTTATACATTTATGCACTCTGGCGCGAGTAAAAATTATCGCATTATTGGCTCTGTTGATGCTGGTACAAAGCTAACCCAGCTATCTGCTGAAGAAAATGGCTTTGTTAAAGTTATTGATGATAAAGAACGAGAAGGCTGGGTAGAAGCTAAATTTGTTTCTAAAACTCCAGGTATTCACCAACAATACCGCACACTCAGTGCTGAAATGGCATCAATGCAAGAGCAACTTCGTCAAGCACAGATTGAATTACCGCAGCTACAAGAGCAAAGCCAAACTTTAACTGACCAAAATAGTGCTCTATCAGAGCAGATTGCTAAATTAAAAAGTACCTTAGAAGCTGAACGCACTGAAAAACAACAAGCCGGTGCAAAAGAAAAACGTCAGCTACTAACTTATGGCGGAGCAATTGCCTTCATAGGTTTATTTTTAGGTATTATTTTGACTATCGTATTATCGCGCCGCAAACGTTACGACGGCTGGGCGTAAAACCTTATACCCCGTATAACAGTAATAACTTAGGTTTATCTAAATAAAAGCCGATGCATAATCGGCTTTTCATACTCAAAGAAACTCCCCCTATAATAATGTATATTTTTCAAACAACATAAAACTATGTTTTGTTCAATGTTTTCAGCATTATTCCCCATCTATATTAACCTATTTCATTTTTACCCGTTAAATATTTACTAGAATATTATTTCAGCTTTGTATAATGTAACAAAATACTTGTCCCTAAATGGTGCAGTGAGGGAACCTAATTTAGACGTATAAAAGGATTTAACGATGGCGCAACAACACACCGTCGCACAAGGCGAAACACTGCTACGCATAGCACGCCAATATGGTTATAAAACCTCAACAGCATTATATAACCATCCCAGTAATGCGGAGTTTAAAGCACTACGGCCCGATCCTAATTTAATTTTTCCGGGTGATATCATCAATATTCCACCTAAAAAAGAAAAGTTTATGCCGCTGCGCGCTAACAGTCTAAATACGTTTGTTGTACAAAACGAAAAAGAATATTTTCGCCTGCAAATAATTCATGAAGATGGTGATGACATTACCGGCAAACGTATTGTACTCAACATAGGTAGCCAAGCAATCGATACCGTTCTGCAAAGTGATGGGCTTATCGAAGTAGAACTTAATAATAACGACGCCCTTACTGGCAGCGTCGATTTATATTTAAAAGCAGGCGACACCACGCCAACTAAAAGCTTTGCGGTACAAGTAGGTAATCTAGATCCGATAGAAACACTTTCTGGTGTGCAAGGCCGGTGCAATATGTTGGGGTTTAATTGCGGCAAGGTTGATGGCGCTAATGGCACAAAAACCAAAGCGGGTGTGAGGGAATTTCAACAAGCGCAACAACTACAGGTAGACGGCATTGCAGGGCCGGTTACTAAAAGCCGTCTTGTTTATGTTTATGGAGCCTAAGTTATGAGCCAAGCAATGCCCATGGCAGTCAATAAAGTTAACACTCTGGTTATCAAAACAAATGTTGGTGCGTTACAAAAACATATAATAGTTAAAGTGATTGGTGATGTAGATATAAAAGCGCAGTTGTTTAGCCAAGGTAGTGCGGTTAACTTGGAGCAACAGGGCAATCAACAATACCACTTTAAAAACCTGTCACAACAAGCGCTTTACACCTTAAAAGTAATTATAGCGGGCGAAGCAGAATTAACCCTTATTAACGAACAAAGCTTTGCAGATTATTTCGATCCATTAAAGGTTCAGTCATTCAATATTGGTGAAAAAGGCGGGCCGCAATTACTCGAACATAAAATATTACCAAAAGGCCATATTGAAATAACCTTGCTCGCAGAGCCCCCTAGCTTTGGGGTGTTCTTTGATGGCACGGGGAATAACCGCCTTAACGACATACAAGATTCAACCGACGCGAATGAACCGACTAATGTGGTTAAGTTGTTTGAGTTATATCCCTTTCAAAAATATCAATCACGCTATTATGTTGAAGGTATTGGCACTAAAGCAAATGAAAGCGATTCAACCTTAGATATGGGTTTGGCGTTTAGTTTTGATGAGCGAATTAGAGAGACTCTAGTCACAACAGTTCAATTTTTCAAAGAATACTCAAAGATGAGCATTGGATTTCTGGACGTATTTGGTTTTAGCCGTGGCGCAGCGCAAGCGCGGGCATTTGTTAATCAAGTGAATGCGATTTATAAAAATAATCCACACTATTGGGGCGGTATTAAGCCCGTTATCCGCTTTGTTGGCTTATTTGACAGTGTTGCCTCTATTGGTGGTGATGGTGACAACAACCACAGTGAGTTTTATGCCAATAATGAACTTGATTACCCCGTTAACTTACATCTAGCAAGTAGTAGTGCGGGGTTTGTAATGCATTTGGCGGCATTTGATGAAAAGCGTGATAAATTTCCACTCAGCTCATTACGTACCCGTAATAAGCAGCTCCTTAAAAACCAGCAAGAGATTGAATTACCGGGTGTGCACTCAGATATTGGCGGCGGTTATGGCCCCGTAGAAACAACCATATTATACCCGTGGCAATATATTGCTGGGCAAGCCGGAGAGCCAGAGCACGATAAAGAATTAGCGCAGCTTAAAAAGTCACTTGAGCAAAAATATTATTGGCCAACAATTAATATTGAGTTTAAAGCAAGTAGGCCAAGGATGAACAGAAAGCCAAAGCGAATTCGTAATGAATCAGAGTATACGGTTTATACCGGCTATAAACCGTATTGGCGGCGCAATTTAAATAATACCTTACCCCATTATAGCCTAGCGCTAATGCATGAAACGGCGGTTAACCAAGGCGTGCCACTACAAAGCTTAACGGAACTTGCTAACCGCAAACAAGCTGACGGCCAAGCTATACCTTATATTTTACCTAACGAGCTTAAAGCACTGGTTGATAGCGCCCGTAGCTTTGGCCCACAAAGTGATGCCTGGCAGGCTTTATATAAAGATTACATCCACCACAGTGTTAAATATTCAGCAACGATTGATGCGATTGCTCATGGCCCTGAAGAAGACGCTGAATTCACCACTAAAAACCAACAACGTGAGCTTTTTTACAATCAGCCAGAACAAGCTGAAAAGAGTGAGCAATGGCAATTACAATTAATAAATGGATATAGATTATGGACAAAATCTTAAAGTTACTTCTTACTAGCTTGTTTGCTGTATTACTAGACGGCTGTGCAACAACAGGTGAAATCGACTATATGGTTGTATCGGGTTCAACAGATGAAGGCAATAATATATTTGTGACTTTAATTAAGTTTGATGACAAGTGGGATGTACCCGCAGGAACTATGTCTTGTTGTCGAGCCACAGCGGGAGCTATGGTTGGTGTTTACGATCAAAAATTCCCAGAAAAAGTAGCGGTTGAGTGGTTAGATAAGTCAGAGAACAGAATTTACTACGGTGAACTGGCAATAAATAAAAATGGTTATAAATTAGCTAAAAATTTACCTGCTTATGCATGGATAAGCACAGGAGAAGTAGAAGAAAATATCAGGCCTTATTTAATTGTTG
>NZ_JACJEZ010000067.1:0-20808 GCF_014164365.1 Pseudoalteromonas sp. SG43-6 | reverse complement strand
CTTTCTATGTTAGGCAGCGATTTAGTGGTATATCGTAACAACATAGACGCGCAGGTGATTTATGACAAAATGTGTGCGGAAACTAAACCAGTGATTTTAGTACTGTCGCCGGGCCCAGGCACCCCTGCGCTTTCTTAAGACCCACTTTCTTACGCTCAACTTTACGTGCATCACGAGTAACGAAACCTGCTTTACGAAGTTGTGGACGTAGTGACTCGTCAAACTCCATAAGTGCACGAGTGATACCGTGACGGATAGCACCAGCTTGACCAGTAGTACCACCACCAGCAACGGTGATGTAAAGATCAAACTTTTCAGTCATATCAACAAGCCCTAAAGCTTGACGAACAACCATGCGTGCTGTTTCGCGACCAAAATACTCTTCTAAAGAGCGATTGTTGATTACGATGTTACCAGTGCCTGGGCGTAAGAATACGCGAGCACTTGAACTTTTACGACGACCTGTACCGTAGTATTGATTTGCCATGTTAGTGCTCCTTAAATGTCTAGAACCTGAGGCTGTTGTGCAGCATGGTTGTGCTCAGTACCTGCGTAAACTTTAAGTTTACGGTACATTGCGCGGCCTAAAGGACCACGTGGCAACATGCCCTTAACAGCCTTCTCGATGATCATTTCAGGCTTTGCAGCTTGAAGTTTATCAAAAGTAGTAGACTTAAGACCACCTGGGAAACCAGAGTGAGCATAGTACACTTTATCTTTGAACTTGTTACCAGTTACAGTAACTTTCTCCGCGTTGATAACGATGATGTAATCACCAGTATCTACGTGTGGAGTGTACTCAGCTTTGTGCTTACCGCGTAGGCGATGAGCGATTTCAGTAGCGATGCGACCTAAAGTTTTACCTTCAGCGTCAACTACGTACCAGTCACGTTTTACTGTTTCTGGTTTAGCAACAAACGTTTTCATTTATAAAAATCCAATGTTTTTCAATTAAAACCACAGGTAATTATTATTAATTACCGCTCTAAATGTTTGCTCCAACCCCTTCGAGTTTAAGACTTTTGCGCCATTCAAAAGAGGCTAATCTAATGAAGGCAATAGAACGCAACGTGGCAGACGCGGGAGTATACCAGCACTTTTACCACATTGCTACTCGACGGTTGTTTTTTCCACAAGAAAATTGTTCGATAAGCGATAAAATTAAAAAATGTACTTGTGTTAAGTTAAGTACAGTTTTGATTTGTGTCTAACTTACGACTTATAACTTACAGCTACATTAAACCAAATGCTCTCTTGCTAAGTATTCTAACGACTGCATTTCTTGCAATCGACTAATACAACGTCTGAACTCAAAGTTAAGATTGCCTTGCGTGTAGAGTTCCGTAATCGGTTTTTCAGCAGAAATAATAAGTGTGACGTGGCGTTCGTAAAACTCATCGACTAACGCAATAAAGCGTCTGGCGGCATCATCGTTATTTTGGCCAAGCTGTTTTACGTTCGATAAAATAACAGTGTTATATAAACGGCTTATTTCCATATAATCGACTTGGCTACGTGCGGTTTCACACAACTGAGAGAAATCAAACATCACAATACAATCAGCGACCTTACGGGTTTTGATCATTCGCCCTTCAATTTCGATGGGGTGATCGAGTTTACCAGGCTCTGGAGATAACTTATCAAAATACTCAAACAGATTTTTATCGGCTTGTTCATCTAATGGGCTATGAAATATCTCTGCTTGCTCTAAAGTACGCAATCGGTAATCAATGCCAGAATCCACATTCACAATCTCAGTGTTTGCATTAACAAGTGCAATTGCAGGTAAAAAGCGAGCACGCTGCAAACCATTTCGATATAACTCATCAGGTATAATGTTAGACGTTGCCACTAACACAATGCCGCGCGCAAATAAGGCTTCCATTAAACCACCAAGCAGCATGGCATCAGTAATGTCTTGCACAAAAAATTCATCAAAGCAGATAATGTCGGTTTCAGCTTTAAAAATATCAGCCACAACTTCTAAGGGATTAGCCGTTTTGTCTAATTTTTTTAGCTCTTCGTGAACACGGTGCATAAAACGATGAAAATGCACGCGCATCTTGCGTGTTCCCGGCAGCGCCTCATAGAAGGTATCTACCAAATAGGTTTTACCACGCCCTACTCCCCCCCAAAAATACAAACCTTTTATAGGCGCCGTGCTATTTTTATTAAATAGTTTAGAGAACCAGCCTTTAGCTGCGGGCTTTTGTGCTGTTAAGTCATCGAAAAGCCTTTGTAGATGACGTACTGCATTTTCTTGTGCAGCATCGTAAACAAAGTCTTCACGCTGTAAATCTTGTTGGTACTTTTGCCAAGGAGTCATAGATAGTTACAATAAAACACGGTTTAATTTACGCAATATGTTAACACGCATCGTAACTCGGGGTATATTAGCAGCAACAGGATTTATTCTTGAGTACGCAATCTAGGCGTTATTTTATTTTTATGTATTAATTCCCAAAGGGGTAGAATTATGGGTACAGTTACTTGGATCGGCATTATTGTTATTGTGGCAGTAGCTGCATTTTTCCTTGGCGCCTTCGTCACTAAAAAGCAATTTAAGCAAGATGAATTAGAGCAACAAGCAGAACAAGCTAAAAATGCATTAGAGCAATACCGTCAAGATGTTGCAGATCATTTAGCAAGCACTGGTAGACTCGTCAACAAAATGAAAGACAACTACGACCAATTGTTAAATCATGTTGATGAAACTAACAAGCTGCTATTAGCTGATAAAAAACAGCATCCTAACGAACCATTCTTTTCTAAAGAAACGACAGAGCAGCTACAACGCTCACTTAAAGAACGCCAAAGTGACCGTTCATCGGCACATGCTCAACCGGCTGATTATGTATCAGGTGAATCAGGCTTATTCGCTGGCGAACCAAAAGTAGCCGAGCCTGACAAAGTTTAATTAAGGTTTCAGAAATTTCTAAAGCTTCTTGATGAACTTTTTTTTGACCCCATAGTCTGTTTATAAAGCAGCTTATGTTTTACATGCATTTCAAAACATTCCAAAAGAGCGAACCTACTTTAAAATGTTTTGAACTAAATTGATAAAAGGCTGCTTATGCAGCCTTTTTTGTTTGTGCTTTTTCCTGTGATGTGGAGTAAACCCTGACTATGAAAATGAAATTATCGTTAATCAGTGCAGCAATGTTATCTGCCAGTTTATTATTAACCCCTGCAGTATCAATGGCTAAGATGCCTATCGCAGTCAATGGTCAACAATTACCGACGTTAGCGCCGATGCTAGAACAAATAACACCAGGCGTTGTTAGTATCCAAGTCTCCGGTTCAAAGGAAGTCCGTCGTCGCGCTGATCCGCTTGATTTCTTTTTTGGCAATCCGCAACCGCGTAGCCAAAAGCGTGAATTTAGTGGTTTAGGCTCAGGCGTTATTATTGACGCCAAAGAAGGCTACGTCGTTACCAATAACCACGTAGTTCAAGATGCTGAAAAAATGTTGGTTACTCTTGAAGATGGTCGTGAATACGAAGCAACTAAAATCGGTAGTGATAAAGAATCAGACATCGCGTTATTAAAAATTGATGCCGAGGATTTAGTCGCCGTTAAACTGGCAAACTCAGATCAACTACGAGTGGGTGATTTTGCAGTAGCAATTGGTAACCCATTTGGTTTAAGTCATACCGTTACCTCAGGGATTGTTAGTGCAATGGGGCGCAGTGGTTTAAATATTGAAGGTTATGAAGATTTTATTCAAACCGATGCTGCTATTAACCAAGGTAACTCAGGTGGTGCGCTAGTTAACTTAAACGGTGAGCTAATTGGTATTAACACGGCCATTTTAGGTGCATCGGGTGGCAATGTTGGTATCGGCTTTGCAATCCCATCCAATATGATGAAAAATCTTGTTGACCAAATTATTGAACATGGTGAAGTACGCCGTGGCTCACTAGGTATTTCTGGGCGTCCACTGGATGCAGGCCTTGCTAAAGCACAACAGCTTGATGTAAAACAAGGCGCTTATGTTATGCAAGTAATGGATGATTCTGCCGCCAGTGAAGCGGGTATTAAAGCTGGTGACGTAATTATTAGTATTGATGGTAGTGAGATCAGCGGCTTCCATGAACTGCGCAGTAAAATTGCCACCCTCGGTGAAGGCAGAAAGGTAAAATTAGGTATTTATCGTGATGGCAAAGTACAAACCGTTAAAGTGACCCTTGATGGCGCATCAGCACTAACCGCAGCCGGTGATGAACTACACCCAGCCTTCCAGGGTGCAACACTTGAAAACACCCAAAAGAATGGAAATAAAGGGGTTGAGGTGACAACTGTTGATCCGCGTTCACCAGCAGCTAGAGTCGGCCTTGAAGAAGGCGACGTGGTAATGCAAGTAAACCGTCAGCGTGTTGAAACAATTAGTGACATGAATAAGATCATCGAAAACACTAAAGGTAACATTGTGCTTGGAGTACAACGCGGTCGTGAATCGGTATTTGTTTTAATTCAATAAAATAAATATTAGGTAAATCGCATAAATAATAGCAGTGGTACTTGCCGCTGCTATTTTTTTTGTGCCATCATTAGAAGATCGCTCATTAAGAATAAGAACATTGTGCTGAAATTTTTTAAGTTTGTCCTTCCCCCGCTATTTGCCGGACTCGGTATCGCATTTTTGGTAGTATTTTTTAGCCCAAATATGCGTGCAACGCTGTTACCCAATGTCCCCTTACCAAGTGCTATGAGTATTGACCATTTGAGCTTTGCCGATGCAGTACAGCGCGCAGCGCCATCTGTTGTGACAATCATTTCTGAGAGCATTTCAAAGGAACCTCGTTATAAACGGCAAAACACCGTGCAAGAACTTGGCTCCGGTGTGATCATGTCAAGTGATGGCTATATTCTTACCAACTATCATGTGATCAATAATGCTGATCAAATTATGGTGCTGCTTACTGATGGCCGCCGTTATTTTGATGTTCAGCTCATCGGCTTTGATACCATCACCGACTTAGCACTGTTGAAAATTAACGTTGAGCACTTGCCAGTTATCCCAATTAGTGAGCGTTTTACGCCTCGCGTGGGTGATGTGGTGCTGGCGATTGGTAATCCGCTGAATCTAGGGCAAACAATCACCCAAGGGATCATCAGTGCCACGGGTAAACAAAAAATTACCGATAGTCCTTATAATAGTCTGCTACAAATGGATGCGGCAATTAATGTCGGCAACTCAGGTGGCGCACTGGTTAACTCTAATGGCGACTTGGTTGGGATCACCTCAGCACAATTTAAAACCCGAGAGAATCTGGATATCCAAGGCATATTCTTCGCCGTACCGTACTCGTTAGCGAAAGAAGTAATGGATAAACTGATCCGTCATGGTCGTGTTGTGCGTGGTTACTTGGGCTTCACAGGTACTGCCGTTGATAGTACCGGTAAAGAAGTGAGCGATAAGTTCACCCCTATTGCTGGCTTGCGTATAACCAACCTAGATCCATTAGGTCCAGCATGGCAAGCTGGTATTAAAGAACAAGATATTGTGATTAAAATTGGCGGTGAAGATGTCACTAACCCACAAAAAACCTTAACCAGAATTGGTAATTCAGAGCCGGGCCATGAAATAGAATTTGAACTTTATCGAAATGGAAAAGTACTAAAAGTGATGGTGAAGGTTGCAGAGTTAGAGACTAAACTATAATTTTAGTTGCAAGGTAAAAGGTAAAAGGTAAAAGGTAAACAAGGTTTTCGCTTGAACCTTGTTACCTGAACCTTTCAACTCGTATTTAACTACTTCGGCGTTTGATGTTTGCACCTAACGCGCTGAGTTTATCTTCAATCCGTTGATAACCTCGATCAACGTGGTAAATACGGTCAACAACCGTTTCACCTTGTGCCACAATCCCCGTTAAAATTAGGCTCGCTGATGCACGTAGATCGGTTGCCATTACTTGTGCGCCACTCAAACTCTTAGTGTCACCACAAATTGCCGTATTCCCCTCCAAACGAATGTTAGCACCCATACGTTGTAGTTCTGGCACATGCATAAAACGGTTTTCAAAAATCGTTTCGGTAATGGTCGCGCTGCCATTAGCGACTACATTTAACGCAGTAAACTGCGCTTGCATATCGGTAGGGAAACCTGGGTGTGGCATGGTTTTAATATTAACGGCTTTGAGCTCACGGCCACGCATATCAAGATAAATACTATCTTTATGTACTTCAATCAACGCATTAGTTGCACGCAATTTTTCAATCACAGGCTCTAAACTATGAAAATCGGTAAGCTTACATAGCACTTCGCCACCCGCCATTGCTGCGGCCACTAAAAATGTGCCAGTTTCAATCCGATCTGGCAAGATGCGATGCTCACAACCATGCAGCTTTTCAACACCTTCAATTTCAATACGGCTAGTGCCTGCACCGCTAATTTTTGCGCCCATTGCTGTTAAGCAAGCAGCTAAATCTATAATCTCTGGTTCACGCGCCGCGTTTTCTAATACGGTTTTGCCGTCAGCTAAGGTTGCGGCCATTAATAAATTTTCGGTCGCGCCAACGCTGACCATTTCCATGTAGATTTCAGCACCTTTTAAACGCCCATCTACCTTGGCATTGATATAACCATTTTCAACGCTAATAACAGCGCCCATGCGCTCCAAACCTTGAATATGAATATCAACCGGGCGAGCACCAATTGCACAACCACCAGGAAGCGATACTTGTGCTTGGCCAAAACGCGCAACCAATGGACCTAATGCTAATACTGACGCACGCATTTGTTTGACTAACTCGTAAGGGGCCAATGTTTTATCAACTTTGCCACCATCAATAACGAGCTGTTCGCCGTGCCAATGTATTTCTGCGCCGAGGGTTTTTAATAATGCTTCAGTAGTGCCGATATCACGTAAACGAGGAACATTATTAAAGGTACTTTTACCGTCAGCTAATAATGCTGCAAACAAAATTGGTAAAGCGGCATTTTTAGCGCCAGAGATAGTGACTTCACCGGCAAGTCCGGTTCCACCCTGAATTACAAATTGATCCATGAGGAAACCTTTTTTATTGAGGTAAAATGAATTTTTGCTCGCGCTTCCACTCAGTAGGTGTAAATGCACGGATCGAAACTGCGTGGATTGTGCCGTCAGAAATGGTGTTCATCAACGGACCATATACCAGCTGTTGTTTTTTCACTCGGCTTAACCCATCAAAACAATCGCCGACTGCGATAACTTCATAATGACTACCCTTGGCTTTCACATGTACTTCAGCTAATTGCAATTCGTCGCGCAATAAGGTTTCGACTTGGCTTGTTTCCATAACTCTCACTCAAATAGGTTGGTAACCTGTCCCAACTGCATCAACTTTTGCAGTTGTTCAGGAATATTTTGCAATTCAAGGTGAACACCTTGCTGCTTTAATTCTGCGAAAGAGTGAATTAACCAAGCTAAGCCCGCCGTGTCAACCCTAGACACCTCAGAAAGGTCAAAATACCAGTTTTTATGGCTAGTTTGTGAGTTTTTATTCAGAAGTCGTTCAGCGGAAATTGAATTTCGAGTCAATTCACCACTGACTCGATAGTGCTGTTCGTCAATCTGAGTAACCGTTACTTTACTCATTACCGCCGTCACCTCTAAATTGCACTGGCAACTTACTTTTCTGTTCAAGTAGGTCACTTACATGGTTAATACCTTGCTGGCGCAAAATGCCTTGAAATTCACTTTGCTTGGCATCTAATAAACTAATGCCCTCAGCAACCATGTCATAAGCACGCCATTCGCCATCGCGATCTTCACGTACTTTAAAATCAATTTTAATTTCCGGCTTACCTGGCTCGACAATTTTGGTTTTCACTAATACAAGGTCTTGTCCTGCAAACTCTTTGCTTGCACCAAACTCTACTTTTTGGTTGGTGTATTGGGTAAACACGCCAGCATAAGTGGCGATTAAGTATTCTTGAAACACATCAATAAAGTGTTTGATATCCTCAACCGCTTGCTTTTGCTCAGCAGGATCTTTAATCGCACGCACTTTTGATACATGACTTCCTAATACACGCAGTGCAGCATATTTATAATCAATGTAAGGCATCAACTCTTCTTTGACGATAACCCGTAGATGCTCTTTATCTTTTTCGATTAAAGGCTGGTCACGAGTAATACGTTGAAAAGTATTATCAGATACTTGGCGGACCATTTTATATGGGTCTGTTAAATCGACCGCATCGCTTGCTACGGTGATCGCGCTGAAAGTCAGCGCAACTAAAATTAAAAATTTCTTAAACATAATTACTTACTCGCCGCCTTGATTGAATAAAAATTGCCCGATTAACTCTTCAAGCACCAATGCTGATTTCGTGTCAGTGATATAGTCGCCATCATTTAAGGCTTTGCTTTCAACACCAAATAACTCGTCTAACCCTAAGTTTTTATCATTACTTGTTACCGCAACACCTAAACACGCTTGTTCAGCTGATTTTGGGGCAATGACAGGGTTAATCCCTAAATATTGCTCACCTAGGATGCCTGATGTCAAAATTGAAACTGAGCTGGTATCTGAAAAACGACATTTATATTGCGCATCAATCGTCATATCAACAACTGGCACAAATTCTTGTGGGTGAATTGAAATACCCTCAACTCGACCAACCACTACACCACCTACTTTAATCGGCGCACGTGTTTTTAATGAACCAATGTTTTCAAACTTGGCTTTCAATAAGTAAGTTTCGCCGTTGCCGCTGATCCCTGCATTGGCAACTTTTAACGCCAACATAGCAAAAGCTGCTATGCCTAGCGCAACAAAAAAACCAACTAAAATTTCTAATTTCCGTGAATTCATTATCTATACCTTTATTAGCTAGTAAACATTACCGCTGTCAAAATAAAATCAAACCCTAAAACAGCCAAAGATGAGTGTACAACTGTCTCTGTTGTTGCTTTACTGATCCCTTCAGAGGTCGGTATACAATCGTAGCCTTTATAAAGCGCAATCCATGTAACCACGATGGCAAATACAAAACTCTTGATCATGCCATTTAAAATATCTTGCTGAAACGATACTTGTGACTGCATGATTGACCAAAAACTCCCCGTATCAACACCCAACCAATCAACACCCACTAAATGAGCACCAATAATTGCAACTGCTGAAAATATTAACGCCAGTAATGGCATACTGATAAAGCCCGCCCAAAAGCGTGGCGCGATAATACGTTTAAGAGGGTCAATGGCCATCATTTCAAGACTTGATAACTGCTCAGTCGCTTTCATTAAACCTATTTCAGCGGTTAATGCACTACCAGCTCGCCCGGCAAACAATAATGCTGTAACAACAGGGCCTAACTCTCTGAGTAAACTCAATGCGACTAATGGACCTAAGCTGTCCTCTGCACCATAACCAACTAGTACGGTGTAGCCTTGCAACGCCAATACCATACCAATGAATAAGCCCGACACCATGATTATCAATAGTGACTGCGAGCCGACCATATATAATTGTCGTATTAAAAGCGGCGTGCCTTTTCTAAAATTAGGCAAACTCCATAACGCACCTATCAACATCTGAGTGGAGCGACCAAGTGCAGCAAATCGTCCTAACGTTTTATGACCTAGCATTTGCAAAAAATCAAACATCAGCGGCGCCCTCCCAGTAATTCTTGTTGATAAGGTTGAGCAGGAAAATGAAACGGCACTGGGCCATCAGATAATCCTTTTAAGAACTGCTGAACTAGGGCCGATTCATGATTACGCATTTCATCCGGTGTACCGCTACCAATAACGCCTTGATCGGCAATAATGATAACGTGATCGGCAATGCTCATCACTTCTGTTACATCGTGAGTTACGATTAATGATGATAATCCAAGCACTTGATTAAGCGATTTAATCAACTTAACTAACACCCCCATGGAGATTGGGTCTTGGCCTGCAAATGGCTCATCATACATAATTAATTCAGGATCAAGTGCGATTGAGCGCGCTAATGCAGCACGACGTGCCATACCACCTGACAGCTCAGAAGGCATTAGATCTTGTGCGCCACGCAAGCCAACAGCTTGTAATTTCATTAGCACCACAAGGCGAATTAAATCTTCACTTAGACGAGTGTGTTCACGCAGCGGAAAAGCGATATTGTCAAATACTGACATATCGGTAAATAATGCGCCGCTTTGGAACAACATACTCATTTTGGTTCGCGCCGCATAAAGCTCTTTGCGCGACATGGCAGGAATGTTATTACCTTCGAATAAAATAGTGCCGCTATCTGGTTTTAATTGACCACCAATTAAACGCAACATGGTGGTTTTACCAATTCCGCTTGGTCCCATTATTGCCGTAATTTTTCCTTTCGGGACACTAAAGCTCATATTTTTATATATGCAGCGATTGCCCCTAGAAAAGCTTACATCCTTGATTTCTACTATTGGTTGCGACAAGTCGCTCTCCATTACTATTTTCACTAGTTCACCTATTTTAAGCGTTTTTACAGCAAGATGGAAAAAACAAATCGTAAAATTTTGTAATATTCTATGTAATAGCGCTGCAAACCTTACAGCAGTAGGCTTAACCGTCGCTTAAATAATTATTCTCAGTCCAAATCAGGCCATAATCTAACAAGCTTCGCAGATTCTTTTATTTATACTTTCAGGTTGGCTTTTGTTACTATTTGCAGTCATCTCATTTTGAATAATTGGCGTAACGTAATGGTGACTTCTTTTGTCATTTTAATTCTCGGATTTGCAGCTCTAGTTTGGAGTGCGGATCGCTTTGTTTATGGTGCTGCGGCACTGGCAAAAAATTTCGGTGTTCCTACTCTTATTGTTGGCTTAACGGTTGTTGCGATGGGCTCGTCAGCCCCTGAAATGATGGTCTCAGCATCAGCTGCGCTTGCCGGTAAAACTGACACTGCCGTGGGTAACGCCGTTGGCTCAAATATCACTAATATTTTACTTGTTTTAGGTATTACTGCGCTATTGCGCCCACTCTCAGTATCATCAATGACATTAAAACGCGAAATGCCGCTTGTACTACTAGTGTCAATCGCTGCCTGGTATGTATTTTCTGATAACTACTTTTCATTTGCTGAGGGCGTTGCATTAATCATTGGCTTTGTGGTCTTTATTGCGGGCTTAGTTATTATTTCTATTCGCGCTAAAAACCAAGCTGATGACCCATTTGTAAGTGAAGCCTGTGAAGACGTACCAGATAACGTGCCCACCAAATCGGCTTTATTTTGGTTAATTATTGGTATGATATTACTGCCTGTCAGCTCACATTTTTTAGTTGGCTCAGCAGTTGATATAGCCAAATACTTTGGCCTAAGTGATTTAGTAATAGGGTTAACCATTATTGCTATTGGTACCAGTTTGCCTGAGCTTGCAGCCTGTATTGCTGGGGTATTAAAAAACGAAGATGATTTAGCACTGGGTAATATTGTTGGCTCAAATATCTTTAACATTTTAGCTGTGTTGCCACTGGCTGGGATTATCAACCCTTCAATTATTGATCCTTCAGCTGCAAACCGTGATGCCTTAATAATGATTGGTGCCACCATAGCCCTTATTGCTATGTCCTTGAGTTTTAGGGGCACAAGACGCATTAATAGAGTTGAAGGTGGCCTGTTATTGGTCGCGTTTTTAATCTATCAAGGTTATATTTTCAGCCAAGTTGCTTAATGCTAGCCACAAAATGGATAACACAATGACGCAGTTAAATTTTATTGAACAAGGTAAGCGGGTGCTAGAAATAGAGCGCCAAGCACTGCTTGATATAACCCAATATCTAGACGAAAACTTTAATCAAGCTTGCCAATTGATGTATCAATGTCACGGTAGGATCATAGTAGTCGGTATGGGGAAATCTGGGCATATTGGTAATAAAATTGCTGCAACACTGGCAAGCACTGGCACGCCTGCGTTTTTTGTCCACCCGGGTGAAGCCAGTCATGGTGATTTAGGGATGATCACTCGTGATGACGTGGTTATGCTTATTTCTAACTCAGGCGAAACCAGCGAAGTACTGAATATTATTCCGGTTATTAAACGTATTGGCGCAAAAATGATCGCCATGACAGGTAACCCTGAATCATCAATGGCAAATTGGGCTGATGCACATGTATGCATCAAAGTAAGTCAAGAGGCCTGCCCATTAGGACTCGCTCCGACTGCGAGCACGACTGCAACACTTGCGATGGGTGATGCAATAGCCGTTGCTCTGCTAGAAACCCGTGGCTTTACCGCCGATGACTTTGCGCTATCGCATCCTGGTGGTAGCTTAGGTAAACGTTTACTATTGTGTTTAAAAGATATTATGCACAGTGGCCCAGCAACGCCTATGATCAATGATAAGCAATGTATCAAAGATGCATTAATCGAAATGTCGGCAAAAGGCTTAGGTATGACAGCTATTGTTGATGACACAGGGCAACTTGCAGGGCTTTTTACTGATGGTGATTTACGGCGAATTTTAGAGCAACGAATAGATATTCACAGTACTTTGATAAGCACTGTCATGACCCGCTCTTGCACTACTGCAACTGCTGATATGCTTGCCGCCGAGGCACTCAATATCATGGAGAATAAGCGTATCAATGGCTTAATTGTAGTTGATGATAAACACCACCCTATTGGTGCTCTTAATATGCAAGATTTGCTCAAAGCAGGAGTTTTATAATGCAGTTTGCTGACTTATATCAGCCACTTTCAGATGATGCTCGCGAGCGAGCACAAAAAATCAAACTCCTGATCTGTGATATCGATGGGGTGTTTTCAGATGGTCGTATTTATCTTGGTAACCAAGGTGAAGAACTCAAAGCGTTTAATACTAAAGATGGCTTTGGTATCAAAGCACTGATCAATAGCGGTTTTGAAGTTGCCGTGATCACCGGTCGTCATTCACAGATAGTTCAGCAACGGATGACTAGCCTGACAGTACCGCATATTTACCAAGGCCAAGAAAACAAGTTGCAAGCTTATCAACAGCTCAAGGATAAATTGCAGTTAAGCGATGAACAAATCGCTTACATAGGCGATGACGGACCTGACTTGCCGGTAATGGAATTGGTTGGTTTTGCGGTGGCAGTAAATGATGCGCATCCACTAATCAAACGCATTTCACATTATACAACCATGCTACCTGGTGGCTTTGGGGCGGTGCGTGAACTCACTGATTTATTAATGCTCGAAAATGGTAAATCATTAACCAGCGAAGGCACGAGCTCATGAATAGTGCGCGTTTAATATTATGCGTATTATTTGTCGGCTGCATGGTATGGCTGTGGTATCCGTATTTTTATCAAAGTACCGCCATAAAACAACACCAAGAAGATATAATAGCAAAACCTGATTATACTGCGGTGGCATTAAAACAAACCGCATTTGATGAACAAGGTAAAATTAGCCACAAAGTAACAGCTGCAAAAATGGAACTCTATCAACAGTTAGGGTTCACTTACTTTGAACAACCTATTTTTACACTCTATAATCAACAGCAGACGTGGCAAATTAATGCCGATGAAGCCACCTTATATGAAAATCATCAATTAATTTTAGAAGGTAATGTGGTTGCTAAAAACCTGACCAATAATGCCATGATTGAACATATAAACGCAGATAATATTCAGGTTGATATTGAACTACAAACCATGAGTTCAGAACAACCAGTTGAATTAATCGGACCAAATTTAAAAATCACTGGGCGCGGTCTCCATGCCGACTTAAAAGCCGAAGTGGTAGAACTAATTAACCATACGCGAACCATATATTATGACCAATAAATTTGCTCACTTGCTTGTTATACCAAGCTTATTCATTGCTTTTGCAAGCTTTGCTGAAAATACGACACCACCTGCAGATCAAGTCTCTATCAGTGCTGACACGCAGCTTGCCCAACTGAAAGATAATATCGGTATTTTTGAAAAAAATGTTGAAATCATTCATGGTAACCGCCGTATCAAAGCGGATCGACTTGAAGTCCATAAGCGCGAAGATTTAGGCGATAACAAACAACTACTTGTCGCAACTGGCAGTCCGGCTTACTTTGAAGAAAAACAAACTGATGGCACAGTAATGAGTGCCAGTGCTGATGAAGTCCGTTACGATGTCGCTAAGCGCTATTTAACCTTGGTTGGCAATGCACAAGTCACTCAGGCAGGTCAAAAAATCAATGCCAGAAGCATTACCTATGATATGGACCAGCAACTGATCAGTGCTGAAAAAGGCGCAAGCTCAAGCGATCGTGTGCACACCATTTTGGTACCAGTAGACAGTAAAAAAGACGAATCTAAAGGGCAGCCATGAGTACATTAAAAGCTGAATTTCTAGCAAAAAGCTATAAAGGTCGCCAAGTTGTAAAAAGCGTGGGTTTAGAAGTTAGCGCAGGCAGCATTGTTGGCTTATTGGGTCCTAATGGCGCTGGTAAAACCACCACCTTTTATATGATTGTGGGTTTAGTTCCAAGCGACAAAGGTAAAATCAGTATTGATGATAATGACATCACCTTACTGCCAATGCACAGTCGCGCACGGTTAGGGATTGGCTACCTGCCACAAGAATCATCCATCTTCCGTAAATTAACTGTTTATCAAAACCTGATGGCTATTTTAGAAACTCGTAAAGAGCTGAATAAACAAGCCAGAGAAGAAGCGCTCGACAGCTTACTTGATGAGTTTAGCATTCAACATATCCGCGACAGCCAAGGTATGGCATTATCTGGCGGTGAACGTCGTCGAGTTGAAATTGCACGCGCTTTAGCCGCAAACCCAAAATTTATCTTACTTGATGAGCCTTTTGCTGGCGTTGATCCTATTTCAGTGTTAGATATAAAGAAGATTATTGAACACCTTAAAAACCGTGGTATTGGCGTGCTTATTACCGACCACAATGTACGAGAAACCCTTGATGTTTGTGAAAAAGCCTACATAGTTTCTCATGGGGAGTTAATTGCATCAGGTACCCCTGAGCATGTACTCGCCGACCAAACAGTCCGCGATGTTTACCTGGGCGAGCAATTTAGGCTATAAAGCCACGCTCGGCTAAGTATCTGCTAGACTTAACGATGATAACAATAAAAGGATTGTTAGAGATACATGAGGCAATCACTCCAGCTGCGCATGGGCCAGCAACTTACAATGACACCACAGCTGCAACAAGCAATTCGCTTATTGCAACTCAGTACATTGGATCTCCAGCAAGAAATTCAAGAAGCGCTCGACAGCAATCCATTGTTAGAGCTAGAAGAACATGAATATTCAGACGACACGGCTGGTAAAAACGAACAAAAACAAGATAACGATGACTTAACCGTTAGCGCATCAGCAGACGACAAGCCAAGCGAATATGAACAAGAAAGTAGCGAAGCATTAAGTAAAGAGACCTTAAGTGACGAAATGGCTATGGACGTCACCTGGGACGAATACATGAGTGCTGCGCCAAATACGTCATCTGGGCCAATGCCTGAAGATGAGTCAATTTATCAAGGTGCCTCAACTGAAACCTTGCACGAATATCTAATGTGGCAATTACAACTCACACCTTTTAGTCCAACCGATGAAGCCATTGCCATTGCGATTGTTGAAGCCGTTGACGATTCAGGTATTTTAACCTTGAGCTGCGAAGACATTGCAGAGAGCTTAAATCAAGGTAATAACGAAGAAGAAATCGAACTCGACGAAGTGCAAGCAGTGTTAAAACGCATTCAGTTGTTTGACCCTGTTGGTATTGCTGCGCGCAGCCTACAAGAATGTTTATGTATTCAATTAAATCAATTTGATCCTGCAACTCCTTGGATTAGCGAGACAAAAATGATTTTAACTGATCATATCGATTTATTAGCTAGTCGTGACTATCGCACTTTGATGAAAAAGACTAAGCTTAAAGAAGATGAACTAAAAGAAGTAATGACACTGATCCACAGCCTTAACCCAAAGCCTGCGGATACCATAGTACGCGAAGAATCAGAGTATGTTATTCCTGACGTTTCGGTGAAAAAAATTAAAGGTCGCTGGGTGGTTGAACTCAATCCAGACAGCATGCCAAAAATTAGAGTGAACAGCCAATATGCGGCGATGTCACGCTCTGTAAAATCAAGCACTGACAGCCAATTTATACGCTCGCATTTGCAAGAAGCTAAATGGTTTATTAAAAGCCTAGAAAGTCGTAACGAGACGTTACTCAAAGTAACCAACTGCATTGTTAAACAGCAGCAAGGATTCTTTGAGCATGGCCCTGAGGCCATGCGCCCTATGGTACTAAACGACGTTGCCGAAATGGTTGAGATGCACGAATCAACAATTTCTCGTGTAACCACCCAAAAATACATGCATACCCCTCGTGGTATATTTGAGTTAAAATATTTTTTCTCGAGCCATGTAAGTACTGAGAACGGCGGCGAATGCTCATCGACAGCCATTCGAGCATTGATCAGAAAATTGATCAGTGCAGAAAACTCAGCGAAACCATTGAGTGATAGTAAAATTGCAGATATATTGGCAGAGCAAGGTATCAAAGTAGCTAGACGGACTATTGCAAAATACCGCGAGTCACTGGCTATTCCACCGTCAAATCAACGTAAAAGTTTGATTTAAGGCGTAAAATCACAAGAGGAAAATGCTTATGCAACTAAATTTAACTGGTCGTCATGTAGAAATTACTGATTCATTAAGAGACTATGTAAACAATAAGTTTGCCAAGCTTGAAAGGCATTTTGATCATATCAATAATGTCCATGTCATTCTTGATGTAGAAAAGCTAAGCCAAAAAGCAGAAGCCACATTACATGTCAGTGGCGCTGAATTATTTGCCTCAACTGAGCACCAAGACATGTATGCAGCCATTGACGGACTAATCGACAAACTTGACCGTCAGGTAATTAAACACAAAGAGAAGCACGCTCGACACTAACACTATGAAATTAAGCTCACTTATTTGCCAGGACTGCAGTAAAGCTGCGGTCCTTTTTAATAGCAAAAAACGGATCATTGAATTTATCAGCCAATTGGCTCATGAACAACTTCCTCAGCTATCACAACAAGAAATCCTCAACGCACTACTGTCGAGAGAAAAACTAGGTAGTACGGGTATTGGTCGTGGTATTGCTATTCCTCATGGCCGTATGAGTGGTGTTGAAAACCCGCTAGCAATAATTATAGTGAGTGAATCACCGATTGATTTTGATGCGATAGATAATCGCCCAGTTGATATATTTGTAGCTCTCATCGTGCCAGATGGTGATAGCCAACTTCATTTGAAGACGTTAGCCACAATTGCTGATAAACTCAACGACAAAGATTTTTGTAAACAACTACGTAGCGCAAAAACAGACCAAGATTTGTATCACGTAATTGCTGCGCAATCGTAGCCAAATGAAGGAGAATTTACATGGAGTTAATCATCATCAGTGGGCGTTCTGGCTCAGGTAAATCTGTTGCTCTGCGTGTAGTAGAAGATCTTGGCTATTATTGTGTAGATAATATTCCGGTAAACTTATTACCTTCATTAGTGCGCAGTGTCTCTGATAATTATGACAAAATTGCCGTCAGTATTGATGTCCGTAATTTACCGAAAGAGCAGGAAGAATTTAACGATATTCTTGAATACTTGCCTGGTTTTGCAAATCCGACGCTATTTTATTTAGACAGTGATGATCAAACCCTGATCAAACGTTTTTCTGAAACTCGCCGCTTACACCCATTATCTTTGGACTCTTTGCCACTGGATTTAGCTATCAAGCAAGAAAAAGTATTACTTGATGTATTAACTACTCGCGCTGACTTTATACTTGATACCACTGATCTGAGTGTCCACCAGCTTGCAGAGTCAATCCGTGAAAAGATTTTAGGGAAAAAAGATAAAAAACTAATCATTACCTTTGAATCATTTGGTTTTAAATATGGTATCCCAAAAGAAGCTGATTATGTTTTTGATGCACGCTTTTTACCAAACCCACATTGGGAGCCTGAGCTTAAGCCACTTACAGGCCTTGATCAGCCAGTAAAAGATTATTTAGCCAGCCATAGTATCGTACAAAAATTCACTTGGCAGATCCAAACCTTTGTACAAACTTGGTTACCGCATTTGGAGCGTAATAACCGCAGTTACTTAACAATTGCTATTGGTTGCACCGGTGGTCAACATCGCTCAGTTTATCTAGCGCAAACTATAGGTGAAAGCTTCTCGATGAGCCACAGCAATGTGAAAATTCGCCATCGTGAACAAGAATAACAACTCACGTTTACAGTAAGGAATGTTGATGCGTTTAGAAGATACATTTTTAATAAAAAACAAACTCGGTTTACATGCTCGCGCAGCCAGCGTATTAGCGCAATTAGCTGTGCAGTTTGATGCCAGCATCACACTTCATCAAGATGACAAACAAGCCGCAGGCGATAGCGTACTCGGCTTAATGCTATTAGAAAGTAGCCAAGGCAAAGAAGTTAAAGTTGTATGTGAAGGCCCGGACGCTGAACCTGCTCTTGCAGCAATTGGCGAGTTGATCGCACAACGCTTTAACGAACAAGAATAGCTCGTAGTCAGTACCACTAAATTGCGTTAAACTAAATAAAGTCGTTAATTAAACAGACCAAGCGCGTTAATTACCGACAACTGTTACCCTACCTATCAAGCGTATTAATTTTTAAGGACGCCAATGCCAGAAGCTTTTGAACAAGATTACCCACTACAACAACTAAAACAAGTGACCAAGTCACTTAACAGTGGTCAATTTGTTCAAGTAAGGCGTATGTTGGCAAAAACAGCTCCGTGTGACACCGCATTATTACTCGAGTCATCCCCACATAAAATTCGTACCTTGCTATGGCAACTGGTTGATCCAGATGTACAAGGTGACGTACTCGAAGAACTCTCAGAAGATGTTCGTTTAGGGATCATTGCCCAAATGGAGCCGAAGCACATCGCTGCGGCAACTGAGGACATGAGCCACGATGATCTAGGGGAAGTACTACGTAGCCTACCTGATACCGTCTACAAAGACGTTGTTAGTGCCATGGACAGCCAAGATCGAGAACGTGCAACTCAAGCACTCTCTTATCAAGAGCGCTCTGCTGGCGCGCTAATGAACACTGATACAGTGACCATCCGTCCAGATGTCACTATCGACGTAGTACTGCGCTACTTACGTTTACGTGGTGAGCTACCAGAAGGTACCGATGATCTTTATGTTGTTGATAAACATAACTGCTTTATAGGTGCCATGTCGTTAACGACCTTGTTGACTAACTCGCCAGATAAAATTATTCGCGACTTAATGGATGAAGATTGTGAATCTATCCTCATTTCGATGGATGAAACCGATGTAGCACAACTGTTTGAACGTCATAACTGGATATCAGCCCCAGTGGTTGATGATAATGACCATCTACTTGGCCGTATCACCATCGATGATATCGTTGACGTTATCCGTGAAGACGCCGAGCATAGCTTATTAAGCCTAGCCGGTCTTGATGATGAAGAAGATACCTTTGCTCCGGTGTTAAAAAGTTCGAAAAAGCGCTCAATTTGGCTTGGCGTTAACTTATTAACCGCGCTACTTGCTGCGATTGTGGCAAGCTTCTTTGAAAACACTTTAGCAATTTTACCTATTCTAGCGGTACTCAACGGTATAGTGCCATCCATGGGTGGTGTTGCGGGCAGCCAAACATTAACCCTCGTAATACGTGGTATTGCAGTGGGTCATATCAACCAAACTAACCAACGCTTTTTACTGATCAAAGAGCTTGCAATCGGCGCAATAAACGGGATTGTTTGGTCCATTTTAATTGCCGGTGTTGTTGCTATTTGGCAATGGGACTTTAAGCTTGGCGGCGTACTCGCCTTTGCCATGTTTATGAACTTAGTAGCCGCAGGTATCGCCGGTGCCAGTATTCCGCTGCTATTGAAAAAAATGAAAATTGACCCTGCATTAGCTGGCAGCGTAGTACTGACAACCGTAACCGATATTGTAGGGATCTTCGCCTTCCTAGGCACCGCCACATGGTTGTTGGTGTAGTTAAAAATTAGTTAAAGGTTAAACCCATCGTAGGCGCGAGTTTATCTCGCGCATCTCTTAGCGTTACATCAACCTCATCCGCCAACTTAGGCAATGGCTTTAGCCATGAATGTTATCAACCGCGCGGCATAAAGCACCGCCTACGATAAACCCAAAACTTTAACACCCGTAGGCGTTAAGCTTGCTGACGCACAAACTCCGAGCCACATTTAAAACGCGGTGGCAAGCCACTCGCCTACAAGTGATTAAACACCGAGATAAACGTTAACACCCGTAGGCGTTGAGCTTGCTGACGCACAAACTCCGAGCCACATTTAAAACGCAGTGGCAAGTCACTCGCCTACAAGTAATTAACTAAACATCAAAGTAAATTTAACACCGAGATAAACTTTAACACCGTAGGCGTTGAGCTTGCTGACGCACAAACTCCGAGCCACATTTAAAACGCGGTGGCCAGCCACACGCCTACAAGTGATTAATTAGACATCATAGTAAATTTTAACACCGTAGGCGTTAAGCTTGCTGACGCACAAACTCCGAGCCACATTTAAAACGCGGTGGCAAGCCACTCGCCTACAAGTGATTTAACACCGAGATAAACGTTAAAACCCGTAGGCGTTGAGCTTGCTGACGCACAAACTCCGAGCCACATTTAAAACGCAGTGGCAAGTCACTCGCCTACAAGTGATTTAACACCGAGATAAACTTTAACACCCGTAGGCGTTAAGCTTGCTGACGCACACACTCCGAGCCACATTTAAAACGCAGTGGCAAGTCACTCGCCTACAAGTGATTTAACACCGAGATAAACTTTAACACCCGTAGGCGTTAAGCTTGCTGACGCA
>NZ_JACJEZ010000066.1:0-22384 GCF_014164365.1 Pseudoalteromonas sp. SG43-6 | reverse complement strand
CTGGCATATAGTGACGTTGAATGTTCATTTTCATAGTCTTTGCTATCATAAGTAATGAAGCTATCAGGGTCTGCACCTGAAATCACTGTACCACTAAAATACACTGTATTATTAACAACAGCATAGCCACTATTTGGCACCCCTTTAATCATGTTAATAAACAAACTTGAATACCCAAAAACTACAAAAACAATGCAAACAACGACGGCACTTATTTTAGCTAATAAAAAACTGTTAATGCCTAAATAATTAATACCAAACAACCCAAATAAAATGAAGATGCCTACTGGGAAAAGCAAAAATAACATTACACTCAAAACTGCCGCTTTATTATCCACAGCTCCAGGAGCTGCAAGCATCATCGGTGACATCATCACCATTAAAGGCCAAGCCATTAATGCAAATGTAGTTATAATACTTAATAGTAGGTGCATAAAACCCTTCCAAAATTGAATATCCGTTTCTATGAGTTTGCAACTTACCCAAAGCCTTACTAAATATCAATTTGCTTTAAGTGAAATACCAGTAAAAATCTCAAGGACTTCCATTAACTATTTTGATAAACTGCCCGCTGAAATAGGTGGCGAGGAAATATGCATGTGGCTTGAAACGCTTAGGCGTCGCTTGGCAAAGCCAAAAACATCGGTGCAATTGTGCTTACTCGGCGTAAGTGCTGGACTCATTGCGGCGTTTTTGATCATTCTATTTCGCTTAACTATTCTATTTTTCCAAGGTTTGTTCCTTGAAAATCCTGACGATTTTACTACCTTACCGCCTCTTGAGCGGGTGTTAATGCCTATTATTGCTGCCTTCTTAATTGCGCTATTTGCTGCTTTGACTGGTTTTAAACATTATCGATTAGGTATTCCCTTTGTTATTCACCGTATTAAACGCCATTACGGGCAAATGCCGTTATACAACACGGTAAATCAATTTGTCGGTGGTGCACTGGCATTGATCAGTGGTTTCTCGGTTGGCCGTGAAGGGCCATCTGTACATATGGGCGCAACCGGTGCAAGTTTGCTGGCCGATAAATTACATTTGCCTCATAACGCCATGCGGACACTCAGCGGTTGCGGGGTTGCAGCTGGTATTGCCGCATCATTTAATACACCACTTGCAGCTGTTATTTTTGTGATGGAAGTGGTGCTTAGGGAATACAAAGTACATATATTTGTGCCAATAATGCTCGCTGCAGTCACTGGTGCACTGGCGACGCAGTTTGTATTTGGTGACGCATCAGAATTAGCACTGATCACAGTGACGGCATTAAGTGGCTGGCACTATCCATTTTTAATCCTGTTTGGTATGGCTTTGGGCGCGGTTGCTTATGCTTTTAACCAAAATCTAATGTTGATCATTCGTACCTTCAAACCTTTGAGTATGTTTCCACGTTTATTGCTGGCAGGTCTGATTGCTGGCGGCATTGCTTATATGGTGCCACAAGCGATGGGTTCTGGTATGAGTGCAATAACTTTGGCCGTAGAAAGCCCTGATGATGTGCAACTATTAACCACTATTTTAATTGCTAAATTACTGGCGACATTATTTGCAATTGGCTTGGGGATTCCCGGCGGGATCATTGGCCCAGTGATTGGTTTAGGCGTACTGATGGGCACTTTAATGGCCTTTTTTGCACAATTTATTAGTCCCGGCGTTGATATCTCTGGTACTTATAGCGTCTTAGGCATGGCAGGCTTATTAGCCGCCACCTTACATGCTCCACTGGCTGCTTTAACGACGGTAATGGAGTTAACCTCAAGTCCTGAAATAATCGTGCCGGCCATGTTAGTTATCTCAGCGGCATACGTCACCGCATTACAAGTATTTGGCAATCGGTCGATATTTTTACAGCAGCTCGACTTTCAAGGTTTAGCCTATCATGTCTCCCCTGCCACCGAAGCACTGCAAAAAGTCGGGGTAATGGACGAGATGGATGAAAACTTCAAACTACTCTATTCAGATGATAAAGAACAAATAGAAAGCACCTTAAATGCTGTTGATAGCCAAACCCCGTTAATTGTTTATGATCCTGAAAATGGTTATCGCCTTGCAGAATATGATTTAAGTTTAATGTCAGATCAAAATATTTCGATCAACTACATCAGCTTGCAAGGGATCAGCAGTCAAGCTACTTTGGCCGATGTGTTTGATGTATTAAAAGATAAGCGCAGCGGAGCTGTGTATATTTATAACTTACTCGATAATCAACAAATTATGGGAATAATGCGCTGGGATCAGATCCGCCACATTCTTACCATACGTAATAGCTTACTGTAACTAACAATAAGAGAACATTATGAGCGCGCTACTGATCTACAAAGCCTTACATGTATTTTTTATGATTGCCTGGTTTGCTGGCATATTTTACTTACCCCGCCTCTTTGTTTATCACGCTATGAGCGAAGAAAAGTCCTGTAACTCCATGCTCAAAGTGATGGAGCGACGGTTACTGTATTTTGTGACGCCATTTGCAGTACTAACGGCGGTGTTTGGCGTGCTGACAATTGTTGAATATGGCCGCGACTGGTTTAAATACAGCATGTGGATGCACTACAAACTAGTATTAGTGATCGTGCTATACATTTACCATGGCTATTGTTTTAAATTACTAGCGGACTTTAAACACGACCGTAATACTCGCAGCCACCGCTTTTATCGTATTTTTAACGAACTACCGGTATTAGTGCTATTAGTCATCGTATTTTTAGCTATAACTAAACCCAGCTTGTAAAATTTGCTATATACCCAAACCACTTCAAGATGCAGAAACTCGCTTCTTGAGGTGGTTTGGGTATAATATCGCGCGATTGCGTGCCCATCGATGATGGTTGATCGCGCCCCCTTTTCAATGTGATAGGAACAGCCCCCATGTTAAGTTTCCAAGGTGAAAATATTCTTTCTGTCAATCAGCTCGATCGCGACTGTATTGAACGTATTTTTGCAGTAGCCAAAAAAATGGAGCCGTATGCTAAAAAGCAAAAACGCACCAATGTATTAGAAGGCGCAATCTTAGCAAACTTATTCTTTGAGCCAAGTACCCGTACCCGCGTAAGCTTTGGTACAGCCTTTAATTTATTAGGTGGTTTGGTTCGTGAAACAACGGGGATGCAAAGCTCTGCATTAGCCAAAGGCGAGTCTTTATACGATACCGCGCGCGTTATTTCAGCTTACGCCGATGCGGTCGCTATGCGCCATCCTGATGCAGGCTCAGTGGCTGAATTTGCTACTGGCTGCTCAGTGCCAGTGATCAATGGTGGCGATGGCCCTAACGAGCATCCAACTCAAGCATTACTTGATTTATTGACAATTGAGCGTGAACTACATCGCTTCGATCAAAAAATAGATGGTATGCATATCGCCCTTGTTGGTGATTTAAAATACGGCCGTACCGTGCATTCATTATCAAAATTATTATGTCATTATAAAGATATAAAATTTTCGATGGTGGCACCTGATGGCTTACAAATGCCTAGCTATATTCTTGATGCCGTCGATAATGCGGGCCATAAAATTGAAATCGTCGATAAAATGGAAGGTAACTTAGCCGCCGATATCGTCTATCAAACCCGTATCCAAGAAGAACGCTTCCCATCGCAAGAAGAAGCCAATAAATACCGTGGTGGTTTTAGAATTAGCCAATCAATTTATAACACCCACTGCAAACCAAACTCCGTGTTAATGCACCCATTACCACGCGATAGTCGTATAGAAGCAAATGAGCTTGATAACGATTTAAACCTTAATGACAATTTAGCTATTTTCCGCCAAGTACAAAATGGCGTGTTAATTCGCATGGCGCTGTTTGCATTGACACTCGATGTTGCCGATAAAGTAGAGCAATACGAAGTTGCTGTGCCTTGGTTTAGCCGTAAACGCGATAGTTAATTTTAACGTGACAACTAATAGGATTTTTTATGACAATTAGCCAAGATTTATTTGCCCGCGCACAACAATCAATTCCCGGTGGCGTTAACTCTCCAGTACGTGCATTTAATGGCGTTGGCGGCACACCGCTATTTATTACCAAAGCCCAAGGCCCATTTACATTTGATGCTGACGGCAACCGTTATATTGATTATGTTGGCTCATGGGGCCCGATGATCATGGGTCATAATCACCCAGCTATCAAACAAGCAGTGCTTGATGCGGTAGAAAATGGCCTAAGTTACGGTGCGCCAACAGAAGCTGAAATTCTAATGGCTGAAAAAGTAAAAGAGCTAGTACCATCAATCGAAAAAGTTCGTATGGTAAGTTCTGGCACAGAAGCGACCATGAGTGCAATTCGCCTTGCTCGCGGCTTTACTGGCCGCGATAAAATTTTAAAGTTTGAAGGCTGTTACCACGGACATGCTGATTCATTATTAGTGAAAGCTGGCTCTGGCGCATTGACTATGGGCGTACCAAACTCGCCAGGTATCCCTGAAGATTTTGCCAAGCATACATTAACTGTTTCGTTTAATAACCTTGATGAAGTAAAAGCTATTTTTGCCAAATACGCTGACGAAATCGCCTGTATTATCGTAGAGCCAGTTGCTGGTAACATGAACTGTATTCCACCAGTACCGGGCTTTTTAGAAGGCCTGCGTGCAGTATGTGATGAATATAAATCAGTGCTTATTTTTGATGAAGTAATGACCGGCTTTCGCGTAGCCCTAGGTGGTGCACAAGCCTATTACAACATCATTCCAGACTTAACCTGTTTAGGTAAAGTGATTGGCGGCGGCATGCCAGTAGGCGCGTTCGGCGGTAAAACTGAGATCATGGATTACATCGCTCCTGTTGGCCCAGTTTACCAAGCAGGCACTTTATCAGGTAACCCAATTGCTATGGCTGCGGGTCTAAAATCGCTTGAGTTACTGTGCGTTGAAGGACTACATGCTGATCTTGAAGCAAAAAGTAAAGCAATCTGTGAAGGTTTTGAAGCCGCAGCAAAAGCTGCAGGCATCGCCCTAACAACTAACTATGCCGGTGGTATGTATGGTTTCTTCTTTACTGAACAAGAGAAAGTAACCACTTACCAACAAGCAACTCAGTGCGATTTAGAACGCTTTAAAAAGTTCTTTCACTTGATGCTTGAAGAAGGCGTGTATTTAGCGCCATCAGCATTTGAAGCTGGTTTTGTTTGCTCTGAACACTCTGAGCAAGAAATTGCCGATACAATTGCAGCAGCAAAAAGAGCTTTTGCTAAGCTTTAAATTATTAGACATAAAAAAAGCCCGCAAGGGCTTTTTTTATGTCTAAAATAAACACCTGCTCCAGTAATTACTTTACTGACAGCTTGACCTAAGTTCATAATATGCGATCAAGTGTTTAAAAATGGCATACCCCATGAAATAAATACTATCTTAAAAAGTGCAGAGTAACATATGAGAAATATTACAAACCAAAGACAAGTATTGCATAGCTTTTAAAGTAACAGTCTGGATCTATACTTGAAGCGAAAAGTGATTTAAAAGAAGTAAATCTCTTTGCAGAACAAGCATAAAACTCAGCGCAATCAATATTAATTAATGTCAAACAGCTCCAAGAAATGTCAGAAACATTCACCAAAACAATGAACTATTTAAAATCATAGCAAGATAATAGCTGCGAAAGTTATTGCTGCTTCATTCCCGTTGCTGATGCAGCAGACGTTCTTAAAAGTTCATCTGCTCGCTCTTTTTCTCTTTTTCGTTGCGCTGCAGTAGTGCAGCGTTTTCTTTTAAGCTTTGAACCTGCGATAGCTTCCATATCACACTTGTAACTGTTCGTACTTGCTATTTCTTGCTCTTTCGCACTTTGGCTATCTGCCTTATTTGGTGTGCTACCACAAGCTGCAATTAACGCTACTAAGATAAGTAAAATACTCGTTTTCATCTTTTTTCCCTAAAAGTTTTATTCCTACACGGTGTAGGTTTAAGGAACATATCTTTAAAGCGTAAACTAGTCAATACTCAATTTTGCAGTGCTAGTAGAATCAAATTAGTTTTAACACCTGCTTTGTTATGTATTTAAAACAACCTAAATATCGTAATCAAGAGCAGCTTAGTTACAGCTTGGCCTTGGCTCAAATTCACTGGCTCTAAGTGGCAGTTGAATTACTTTACCGCAGCCCGGTGGCGCTTGCTTACCCGTTAATTCATTAATAAAAGCCCAGCGAATTGAAGGCGGACGAGTATCTGCTATTGCCTCAGGGTTGAGCGGCTTAAGATAACGAATATACGTTTCTAATGCACCAACACTGCCCGTTAAGCCTGTACTTTTATTATCATCACGACCAAGCCAAGCAACGGTTACTGTATTTTGATCAAACCCTGCATACCAACTATCACGTAGATCATTACTGGTGCCCGTTTTACCAGCCAGCTGAATTGATGGGAAATGGGCATTTAAACGTTTAGCAGTGCCATCTTTAGTGACTCGCTTCATCGCGTATTTAGTCATATAAACAGCGGCTTTATCAAAACGCGGTTCAGAACTAACTTGGTGCTGATAAAGCACACGCCCAACAGAGTCGGTTAATGCCGAAATAGATGTTAATTGACGGTATTCGCCATCAGCCGCCAACGTGGTATAAAGCTGTGCGACTTCAAAGCTCGACATTTCAACGGCACCAAGCAGTAATGATGGATAATGTGATATTTGCTCTTTAGCGCCGAGTTTATTAAGTGTATTCGCGACTTTATCAACCCCGACATCAAGTCCCAAGTTGACCGCAGGAATATTGATACTTTGACTAAACGCTTTATATAGTGGCAGCATACCGCGATATTGATGATCAAAATTCTCTGGTTGCCATACTTTGCCTTGCTCATTAGTCACTTGTACTGGCGAGTCATCTAACAAAGTAGCTAAGTTATAATGCGGTAAACCCAAAGCTGTCAAATACACAGCCGGTTTAACTAACGAGCCTATGTTGCGCTTAGTGTCAAGTACGCGGTTAAAACCTAAAAAGCGCGGATCGCGTCCCGCAACTAAAGCAGATATACCGCCTTTCTCTACATTCACTGAGATCATCGCCGCTTCAAGCTGCTCTGTCGTGGCGCGTTTTTCAAGGTAAGGTAGGCTTTTTTCAATTGCCTCTTCCATTGCCGCTTGTTTTTGGAGATCAAAATAAGTGAATACACGCACGCCCGCATCGAGTACTTCTTGGTCCGGTAGTAATTTTTTCAGCTCACGATCCACCAGCTCTAAATAACCAGGATACGATTTAGGCAAGCTGTCTTTCATAGGTGCAATATCAATTGGCCGCTTTAATGCAGCACGGTATTCGCGGGTATCAATTAATTTATTATCAACCATCAAACGTAGCACTAAATCACGACGTTCCATAGTGCGTTCAGGATAACGGCGTGGATTATAATATGAAGGGCCTTTCACCATCGCAACGAGTAGTGCAATTTGATCGAATTCAAGCTCATCAACAGGCTTAGAGAAGTAAAACTCAGAAGCTAAGCCCATGCCATGCACACCTTGGTTATACGATTGACCAAGGTATACTTCGTTTAGATAAGCTTCTAAAATTTGATCTTTTGAATAGCGATAATCTAAAATTAACGCGATCAACGCTTCGTTAAATTTACGGACCAGCGTACGATCACGGGTTAAATAAATATTTTTTGCCAGCTGCTGGGTTAACGTACTACCGCCTTGAACTGTACGCCCTGCTTTAATATTGCTGTATAAAGCCCGCATAATCGAAAACACGGATACACCGTGGTGCTGATAAAAGTTCTGATCTTCAACCACTAGCAAAGTATCGGTAAGCATCGGCGGAAATTTATCCAACGGCACAAACTCTCGATCTTGTTTTGAATCATTGCCTATGCGCGCAATTTGTACTGGCTCTAATCGAGCATTGTTTAAACGCCTGCCAAACTTATCTTTAATACTCGCGAGTTTTTGTCCTGCAAAGCGTAACTCAATAACCTGTGCTTGCTCTAAGCCATCATAAAATTCAAATTCACGACGGAAGATTTTAATACTATCGCCCGCTTTTACATACTGACCAGTTCGACTTAACTGATTGACCGATGAATAGTTTAGCCTATCAAGCTCCCACACCACTTCTTGGCTAGATAAGAATTGTCCTGGGTAAAAACCCATTGCTCGTGCATAAACTTGTGCTGGTAATTGCCATTTATTGCCTTCAAATTGACGCGTAATTTTGGCGTCCAGATAAATTAAATATAAGCCCATCGCAACAATGCCAGCTAAGCTTAGTTTCCAAAAAATAGACCAGACTTTGCGACCAATTCCACGTTTTTTTATATTCGCTGCAGACGTATTTTTAGTCGAAGTTTTTTTCACCGACTTAGACGCTGTGCTTGGTGCTTTCTTTGCCGGGCGTTTTGATGGAGTTTTAGTGGAGCGGGAGTCTTTTTTATCAGCCATTGACGTTGCTATTTATTTCCAGAGTTTAATTTACAGGTGCGAGCTTAGCATATAGCTATATACCCAAGCCACCTCAAGATGCAGAATTCAGCGTTTCACAGGGGCTTAATATCAAGGCGTTACTTTGCAAGAATGGTAATCCCTTCTAAGAAGTAACAACGCTGAGAGTAAGTTCCTGTGAAACGCCCAAGGGGTTGGTTTAAATGCGATTTATACTGCGTTATTGATTTTAGCAATAGAACCACTATTACTTGCAATCAATGCCTTACCTAAATCGCTTTTAATTCCAACTGAAACTCGCTTCTTGAGGTGGTTTGGGTATATTACACCTGCAAAATTAACCTTGACTGAAACTACTTGCCCCGAACTTTGGGCATTAAATTTTTTAACCTCAGTTGCGGTGGCTTCATTTTAGCGTGTACACAACCACAATGAGTGGATCATTGCCGGTATAAAAAATATAAAGCACAAGACAATATTAATAATCAAATCTTTACCCACACCCGCTTTCAAAAACACAGCAACAGGTGGTAAAAATATAGACAAAATAATCAGTAATAGTTTGTTATCCATGCTTAAACTTATTTGTAGTTGGACTAATTTTTAAGCATAGTTACTTATTGTGATTTTTGCTGTTTTAATAAACTTTAATTAAAAAAATTTAGCCTCTGCGTATATACAAAAAAAGCCCTAATCTAAATTAGGGCTTTGCTTTGAACACACAATGATTTTAAAACTTTTTACTTTTACTTAGTTACTGCGTACCGAAACAAACTCAGGGTAAGCATCAATACCACAATCGTGTTGATCCATGCCGTTTAGTTCTTCTTCTTCTGTTACCCGGATCCCCATGGTTTTCTTCAGTATTGTCCACACAATAAGTGAAGCAATAAATACAAAACCTAAGATACATACTAAGCCAATTAACTGGTTAACTATGGTTGCATCAGTATTTGATACTGGCACTAAGATAATACCCAAGATACCGCACACACCGTGCACTGAGATAGCACCTACAGGGTCATCAATTTTAACTTTGTCTAGTGCAACAATACTGAACACCACTAATGAACCACCTAAAATACCCAGTAAACAAGCAAGTAAAGGTGACGGTGATAATGGATCTGCGGTGATAACAACCAAGCCAGCAAGCGCACCATTAAGTACCATAGTTAAATCTGCTTTACCCCATAACACTTTACAAACAAACAGTGAAGCAATGGCACCGGTTGCCGCAGCAGCGTTAGTATTTAATAATATTTTACCAACTGCAGTCGCGTTTTCAGCATCAGAGATAAGTAGTTGTGAACCACCATTAAAGCCAAACCAACCCATCCATAAAATAAATGTACCTAATGTAGCCAATGGTAAGTTAGAGCCTGGAATTGGATAAATTTCACCATTTTTACCATATTTTCCTTTGCGAGCGCCGAGCATTAATACACCGGCAAGTGCTGCAGCAGCGCCTGTGCCGTGAACAATGGCAGAGCCTGCAAAATCAACAAAACCCATTTCAGATAAGAAACCGCCGCCCCATGTCCAGTAACCTTCAACTGGGTAGATAAAACCAGTTAACACTACCGCAAAGGCTAGAAAAGCCCACAACTTCATGCGTTCAGCAACCGCACCCGATACAATCGACATAGCGGTTGCAACAAATACGACTTGAAAGAAAAAGTCAGATTCTAAAGAATGATTAGCATCAGCGGCTTGGGTGCCAATAAGCCCACCTAGAGATGGAATTAGGCCACCTTCAGCGTTGTCTACATACATAATGTTGTAGCCAACTAGTAAGAACATGGTACATGCGATGGCATAGAGCGCCACGTTCTTAGTTAAAATTTCAGTAGTATTTTTTGAACGCACTAAGCCCGCTTCGAGCATGGCAAAACCTGCTGCCATCCACATTACTAAAATACCCGACATTAAAAAATAAAATGTATCTAACGAAAACTTGAGTTCTACGATCGTGTTTTCCATAAAGCCCCCTTAAATTGCTTCTTCATCTAATTCACCCGTACGGATACGGACAATTTGATCTAAGTCGTAAACGAAAATTTTGCCGTCGCCAATTTTGCCTGTTGCTGCAATTTTGGTAATGGTCTCAACGACCCGTTGACAATTTTCGGTACGAGTAGCAATTTCCAGTTTAATTTTAGGAATAAAATCAACCTGATATTCAGCTCCACGGTACAACTCTGTATGACCGCGTTGACGACCAAAACCTTTGACGTCAACAACTGTCATCCCCTCAATGCCTAAATCAGCTAGCGCTTCTCGCACATCATCTAATTTAAATGGCTTTATTATTGCACTAATCATTTTCATAGTGGCCCCCTTCGGACGCTTATTGTTATCCTGTTTGCTAAGACAATCCAACCTTTGTGCCACTATTTTTAACGTTTTAAAAACAACAAACTACATAAAAAAAACAAATTAACCGCATAAAAAATGCACCATACAGGTGCATTTTTTTAACATCTTAACTGTACTGGTGCAGCAATCTAGTTTTGTCTGACGACACAGTCTCTACTTTGTTCTTTAGCTTGATACAAAGCTTTATCAGCTAAGCGCATGGCACTTGTTAACGTAACATTTTGAAATTTTGTTAAACCAATACTCACCGTAATTGCAAATGCATCACCATTGATCACAAAATCATACTCAGACAACCGCACTCTAAACGCTTCAAGTAACGGGTAAGCTTGATCTAAATCTACATCAGTTAATACAATGGCAAACTCTTCCCCACCGACACGGGCAACGGTAAAATCTTTAAACGAACTACGCAATAAAGACGCCACTTGCTTTAATGCCTGATCTCCAGCTTCATGGCCAAATTTATCATTGATTGCTTTGAAAAAATCAATATCAAGTAATGCTAAACTATTGTTACGCGAAGTTTCTTTTAGCCGTTTTTCAGCAAATTGATAAAAATAACGGCGATTATAAAGGCTGGTTAAATCATCGCGAAAGGCACTTTCTTTAATATCTGCGATCAATGACAGCTGCTCCATAGTCTGTAATACACGACAATGAAACTCTTCATTCATAAAGGGTTTGGTTAAAAAATCATTCGCGCCGAATTTAATAAACCGTGCTGATAAACCATGCTTACCCGCACCTGATAAGCCAATAATCGCTAAATCATCACGACCACGAAAATTTCGCACCGCTTTAACAAGCTCAAAACCATCCATTATCGGCATCGCATAATCAGTTAGTAATAATTTAATCTCTGGATCATTTTTCAGTATTTTTAAAGCTTGCTCACCATCATGCGCATCTTGTACATCAAATAGCTGTTTTTCGAGCATTTGTTTCATTAATGAACGGCTTAAACGAGAATCATCAGCAATTAAGGCTTTGCAACCTTGGTTACGTAATAGCTGAGCGACTAATTTAACCGCATAATGGTAAGAATCACGATTATCTTTTATTACATAATCGACTACCCCTAGCTCTAATATTTGCTGGCGTTTATATTCATCAATGGTAGATGTTAGTACTACGGTAGGGATCATTTGGTCTAAAGTATATTTAACAACTTCGCCATTCATCGCATCAGGCAGGGTTAAATCGACCAAAGCAAGCGTATACTGATGTTTTGCAATGAACTCTTTGGTCTCGGCAAGTGACCAAGCAAAATCGACAGCAACATCAAGATAATGAGCTGATAAGTGCCGCAAAACCTGCTGGACCACTTTACTATCTTCAACAACTAAAACTCTTTGCATATATCTTCTCTACACTTCAGGTGGACATTGCGAGGGTAAACTTTTTACGAGTAAAAACTAAAAGTCATAATAAGCAGTAATATACTTTATTATCAGCTTGAGCAAAATATATTGCTGAATATATACGCATAAAATAGAGTATTTACGTTACTGATAATATTTATGTCTAATGCTCACCGATTAATATCGTCGTCTAGTCTCATTCCCTTTGTTATTTACAAAAAAATTATCTTTAATAGGTTAACTATTGTTTAAAGGATCCACCATGAAGCTTATCAGTATCATTAGTGTCTCTGTGGCCATACTTACTTTGAGTGTAAGCACAGCCAGTTATGCAGAAAATCAACGTCGTATCGATGTCGATAGTAAAGTTGTCACCGAACATAAAGCGCGCATCAATGGCGAGCGTTTTTCATATACCGCAACCACAGGCACACAACCGGTATGGGATGACAAAGGCGATGCCGTTGCAACATTGCAATACACTTATTATGAACGCGATAAAGTTGACGATCGCACTAAACGCCCATTGTTAATTTCGTTTAATGGCGGACCTGGCTCTGCATCTGTATGGATGCACTTAGCCTATACTGGACCACGGGTATTAAAAATTGATGACGAAGGCTACCCTATTCAACCGTATGGTGTGAAAGACAACCCATACTCAGTGCTTGATGTTGCTGATATTGTTTACGTTAACCCAGTAAACACTGGCTACTCGCGTATTCTTGAAAACGATAAGGGTGAATTACCAAGTAAAGAAGCGCAAAAAAGCATGTTTTTTGGTGTCAATGCCGACATTAAATACCTAGCAGAATGGTTAAACACCTTTGTAAATCGCACTGAGCGCTGGCGCTCACCTAAATTTTTAATTGGTGAGAGCTACGGCACAACCCGCGTATCAGGGCTTGCCCATGAATTACAAAACAGTCAATGGATGTATATCAATGGTGTTGTGCTGGTTTCACCAACAGACATTGGTATTAAACGCGACGGTCCAATAAAAGCGGCTAACCGTCTACCTTACTTTGCTGCAACGGCTTGGTATCACAAAGCTTTAAGCCCAGCATTGCAAGCTAAAGATTTAGATGAATTACTGCCAGAAGTTGAAGACTTTACCGTTAACAAGCTAATTCCTGCACTTGCTAAAGGTGGCTTTATTAATGATCAAGAAAAACGCGCTATCATTAAACAAATGGCACTGTATGCCGGTGTATCTGAAAAGTTTGTTGCGCAAAACAACCTTGATATTCCTACCAACTTCTTTTGGAAAGAACTACTACGTGAGCGCGGTCAAACGTTAGGCCGTTTAGATTCGCGCTATTTAGGCATGGACAAGCGTGACGCTGGCGAATCTCCAGACTACTGGGCTGAGCTAACATCATGGTTGCATTCATTTACACCAGCCATTAATCACTACTTGCGTGAAGAGCTTAACTATAAAACTGACGTAAAATATAACCTGTTTGGTAATGTACACCCGTGGGATCGCAGCAATAATAATACCGGTGAAAATCTGCGTTTAGCAATGGCGCAAAACCCATACCTCAATGTGATGATCCAATCAGGCTACTATGATGGTGCCACTAACTACTTTGATGCTAAATACACTTTATGGCAACTAGATCCAAGTAGTAAAATGCGTGATCGCCTAAGCTTTAAAGGCTACCGCAGTGGCCACATGATGTATTTACGCCATGCAGATTTAGAAACATCAAATAACGATTTACGTGATTTTATTTTACAGTCACTACCAAAAGAAGGTGAAGCTGCGAAGTATTAAACAGCGCTTAAAACCACAGGATTAAAAAAGCCCGTTTTTACGGGCTTTTGTTTATCGATAATTCGGATATACTCAAACTATTGATTTTACGTTTTTGGAAAACACAGATGACTGAAAACTTCCGTGTTATGTATGCAGGTCTAGCTCAAGATATTGAGCGATCGAATGCGATTAAACAACTGGCTGTAAAGCTCAAAGCCCCTGAAAGTAAAGTAGCTGCATTTTTTGAAAACAACCCCCTATTTGCCCCTTGTGAAAAAGAAAAAGCGCTCAAGCAAGCAAAGCTACTTGCCAGCGTAGGCATCAAAAGTAAACTGCAACCAATAAACAATGCACCAGCGGTAAGTAGCAGCGATGCAACCAGCCAGCGAGATGAGCGTATTTTTAACGCCCTTGATTACATCACCAGTAGTTTAATTCGCATCGAAGAAAAGCTCGACGATCTAGAGCAACGCTTACCAGCCACCACCCAACAACCAGATCCTGATGAAGGCGACGAGTGGCAAACTGACGACCTATTGCTAGATGAAGAGCTGACAACGCCGATCAAAAAACGCAGTAACATGCTGCTGTATTCACTTATAGCTATGGTTGTTGTCTTGCTTGTAGTACTGGGATTGTCGTTTGCATTCCCTGATTTATTCAGTTTTATGGATAATTAACAGATAAAGCAAAAATAAATATGAGCGAAAAAAGAGCACTGATCCGCCAAAAAATCCGTAAAGCACGTAATTCACTGTCAAAATTTGAGCAAGAAATTGCCGCAGAATCGCTTAAAGTGAATTTTACTCAACACTTAAAACAGCAAAAAACTATTAAAAACGCCCATATTGGCATTTATTTTAGCAATGACGCAGAGCTAGATACCTCATTGTTAATAAAAGACCTTTGGACTAAAAACCACACCCTTTACCTACCCGTTATTCACCCATTTAACGGCACTACTTTATACTTTCAGCGCTATGAAGAAAATTCACCCATGAGGGCAAATCGCTATGGTATCTTGGAGCCTAAGTTAAATTGTAGTCAGATATGCCCACTTGCTGAGCTTGATTATCTGCTAATGCCATTAGTTGCATTTGATGATAACGGTAACCGGTTAGGGATGGGGGGTGGCTTTTATGATAAAACTTTGGCGCGCTACGAAAAAGAAAACTGGCATAAACCACAACTGATTGGCCTTGCACATCAATGCCAACATGTTCCAAGTTTACCGGTTGAATCGTGGGATGTACCATTAAATTACATAATCACACCACAGAAAATCTACCATTGGTAAGCAATTTATTTATATACTAATGGCAATCCCTCTCACCTATTGAGCACATAATCATGACACAAGATGAATTAAAAAAAGCAGCTGCTTGGGCTGCACTCGAATTTGTAAAAAAAGACACCATTGTGGGTGTTGGCACAGGCTCAACTGTAAACCATTTTATTGATGCATTAGGCTCAGTAAAAGACACCATACGCGGTGTGGTATCAAGTTCTGACGCTTCAACCGAAAAACTAAAAGCACTCGGTCTTGAAGTATTTGAACTCAATGATGTTGATGCCCTTGACGTGTACGTTGATGGCGCAGATGAAATAAATGCGCTGAACGAAATGATCAAAGGCGGTGGCGCAGCACTAACCCGCGAAAAAATAGTCGCAGCTGTAGCAAAACAATTTGTATGTATTGTTGATGAAACAAAAATAGTGGACACCTTGGGTGAATTTCCACTGCCGGTAGAAGTTATTCCAATGGCACGCAGTTATGTTGCTCGTGAATTGCTTAAACTAGGCGGCGATCCAGTTTATCGCCATGGCGTGGTAACAGATAATGGTAACGTTATTTTAGACGTACATAACTTGTCGATCAGCCAAGCAAAAGATTTAGAGCTGACAATTAACCAAATTGTTGGCGTAGTAACCAACGGCTTATTTGCCCACCGTGGCGCAGATAAAGTGATTATCGGTACCAAAAATGGGCCGCAAATTAGATAAATAGGATGAGGATATGAGTAAGGTATCGTTAGCAAAAGACAAAATTAAAATTCTTTTGCTTGAAGGTGTACATCAAAGCGCTGTAGAAACGCTAAAACGTAACGGCTACAGCAATATCGATTATGTAAAAACCTCATTGCCTGAGGACGAACTAATTGAGCGCATTAAAGATGTGCATTTTGTAGGCCTTCGTTCTCGTACTCATATTTCTGAAGCTGTACTTGAAGCGGCAGAAAAACTGGTTGCCGTTGGTTGTTTTTGTATCGGCACTAACCAAGTTGATTTAAGTGCCGCACGCAAGCGCGGTATTGCAGTATTCAACGCACCGTTTTCTAATACCCGCTCTGTTGCTGAGTTAGTACTTGGTGAAATTTTACTATTGTTCCGTGGTATTCCAGAGCGTAATGCCATTGCTCACCGTGGCGGCTGGTTAAAAACCGCCAATGGCTCATTTGAAGCCCGTGGTAAAACTCTAGGTATTATTGGTTATGGCCACATTGGTACGCAGCTAGGTATCATGGCTGAAAATATCGGTATGAACGTTGAGTTTTACGATATTGAAGACAAGCTAACCCTAGGTAATGCCACACAAGTACATAACCTAACGCAGCTACTGCAACGCGCTGATGTTATTAGCTTACACGTACCTGAAACACCGCAGACTAAAAACCTGATTGGTAGCGCGGAAATTTCAGTGATGAAGCAAGGTTCAATTTTGATCAACGCCTCACGCGGCACTGTAGTTGATATTGACGCCCTAGCAGAAGCACTTCGTGATAAAAAAATCAGCGGCGCTGCCATCGACGTATTCCCAGTTGAGCCAAAATCAAACGATGAAGAATTTGTATCGCCACTACGCGAATTCGACAACGTAATTTTAACACCACACATTGGTGGTTCAACTCAAGAAGCGCAAGAAAACATTGGTATTGAAGTAGCGGGTAAACTAGCAAAATACTCAGATAACGGCTCAACTATTACTGCTGTTAATTTCCCTGAAGTATCACTGCCAGAGCTTGCTAACCGTAGCCGTTTATTACACGTACACCACAACCGCCCAGGTGTGTTAACCCAAATTAACCAAGCGTTTGCCCAGCACGGCATCAACATCGCCGCGCAATACTTGCAAACAGACGAAGCGATTGGTTACGTAGTAATAGACGTAGATACCGACCACTCTGAAATAGCACTAAAAGAACTAAGTGCAGTAGAAGGCACGATCAGAGCACGTATTCTTCACTAATATCAGTCAACGGTCAAAAAATAAAAGCCGTGCTTGTTAAATCAAGCACGGCTTTTATTTGGATGAAGAATACTACGTTTTTTCAACCTTAGCCGATGAAATATTGCCAGTTTTATTGTCTGTATTAAACAAGCTTCACTTAAGTTACATCTTACTGTATTTGCTTTAACGGCTCACTCTTAAGTATATATTTCAACAACTCTGTCAAAAACTTCTCTATTACTAAATGCCTCAATAGAGGCGTTAGCTAGGGTTTTCCTCTACCAAAACCTTATTGAGAAACGACGCAAGTACGCTGCGCATTTCGTCTACCCAAGGGTGAAATAGCCAAAAGGTGTGCGGTGTATCGGGTATGGTATACACTTGTTGATGGACGTTGTTTTTAATTAGCTGCGCTACAAAAGCATCTCTGCCAACATGAAAACGGTCATGGGAAGAGTTAATAAATAATGTTGCTGGAGTATTTTTACTTAAATATTCTACCGGCGAAACCGCATGCCAACGTTTTGGCTCTTGTGCATAACGCCCACCTAACCAAAGCGCTGCATAAGAAATCTTTCCAGGTTTATCTTCAAACATCCTCGCCGCTGTTGAGGTTAAATCAGCCACGCCGTCAATGTTCACGATTGCTTGCACTGCTTCGTAAGGCGATTTTGTATCGTGATTGGTACTCATGGCCCCGAATAACGTGGCCATATGAGCACCAGAAGACGCCCCTAACACCGCGATTTTTTTGGTATCTATCATATATAATTTATGATGTTGTTTTAGCCACTTAATCGCATCGTTGATATCTGCCATTGCAGCTGGATAGAGCGCCGTTTTAGAGGTTCTATATTCGACACTTACCGCCACAAAACCTTGGCCAGCTAACCAGCGTGCCGTTGGCGTTTGATGAGACTTGTTACCAGTCCTCCATCCGCCGCCATGGATCATTACGACCAACGGTTTCGCCTGCTCTGCTTTATTAGGATAAAATAAGTCAAGGTGCAGCGTTGAGCCATCCACCGTTTTGTAAGCTAAGTTGTAATGTTCGCTGATGGACTGTGCTGTTTGCTCGATATTTTCCGGTTTGTTGATCGGACTAATAAAAGGAAACTGTTTCTTGTTTTTTCGATACTCACTTTCAATGGTGTACTCAGCCATTTCACCACTGAGTGAATTGACCACCTCACGCGTAAATACCAGCTGTATTGCTTGTTGAATACGTGGAGATTGATACCATTCACCCAAGATATTTTCCCAAGTAAAAGATGCTGCTTTACTGTCATTTAGCTGTCTTCTATTCGTTGTTACAAACGCCCCCGGACCGGAAGAATTGTACTCAAAAAAGCGAGCATCTTCTGCTCGAAACACCTTTTTACCGCCGGTTCTGGCCGTCCCCCCCATTGGGTGCCACGCTTGTTGTTGAATATGCGCTCCCATCCAAGTATCTATAAATACTGTTTGTCCTATTGCATTAGGATCTGCATACCTTCCATCAGGGAAAGTAGTAGTTGGATGCCAAGGTCTTCCTAACCCCATACTATTGTCTTGCACTCCTTCCTCTGCGCTAAGTGCACAATCAATAAAAACCAGACCAAATGCTTGCTCAATATTAGTACTTGGTGCAGTAATAAAACCTATGGGTAACTGTTTGTTAGGTCTATTGCGGGTCACTATGTTCGACTTATAAAAAACGGCGGCTCCGCCCCCAAAAATAAAGTCAACATGACCACTTATAGTATTATTGAGAAATAAAGATCTCCCTGCTTTCGTGTAAAGAGTATCTTGATATCCACTGATTTTTACATGATTAAACAATGCTTTATCACTACCATAGTCGGTCAATACGGCCACGGCTTGTAAACCTGATACGCGTTTCGGATCATCTTTACTCATTGCATCGTAATATGGAAAATCAAAGCTATTTTCAATATGCAAGTTTTCAACACTAAAATTAGGCGATTTAATAGTTAACGTGGCTGAATTTGATGTTCCTAGATTACCACCATTTTCTGTTACTTTGCCTGAATAATCATCAAAATATAATCGAGTAGTATCAGCCCCTACACCTGATAACGTAATAAAAGGTTTGTTAATAACGAGTTTTTCATAATAGTCACCTGGGGCTATTTTAATGATATAGGGCTGAGATAAATTATTAGGTGCTTGCTCAATAGCTTGTGCAATGGTGGCAAAAGCGTGTTCATTGTTTTTATCAACAATTGCATCAACTCGTGGTGATACGAGTTCATTCGCAGATAAGCTTTGACACGTAAGTCCAAAGAAAAATAATAAGCCCAGAAAAGTACCGTTTACTGTTTTTAACCGACCATGTAACTGCATGTGAAGTTTTCCTTACATAGTAAAAATAGCATGTTTAAAGTAGGCCTGTGGCGAGTAAGTAAGATCATTGTTTACTAACTATATTTGGCTGCCAGCCACGCATCACGTTTTTAATGGTGTAGTCTTGCGCTTCGACTTGACTCAGTTGATGCGCCCAAGCCACTCGCTTACTACTATTGGCCCCCTGCCCTGAGTTATTAAACTCAGCATAAAAAACGGTTTCTTTTTTACTAACATCCCCCCAATTTTGCCAACCTTCAGGAGCAATATGCTGACCTAAATCAGAGTTAATGAACACAGTTTTAGCGTGGTGTCTCCAAGGACGGCCAAGATAAACTTTATCAACAGCAGCACTGGCAGTTAGCTTTACACGATTAAACACAAATCCAAATGCCTGATTTTTAGGGGTAGAAGCCGCTGTAATATAAGAGTTACTGAGTGACTTAACTTCACAGTCTTCGAACATTGCTGTGCCTTCACCAAAAATAAAGTCTGTGGTGCCTTCGATATAACAATCTTTGAAATACGAGCGAAACCCTTCGCCAGCTAGGTACAAGGAATCTTGATGGCCTTTGATAGCTACGTTATTTATGCTTACTCGATCAGCCTCGATATGCAAAGCAACAGCCTGCCCAACCGAGCCTGCACTATTAATAATAGTCAAATTTTGGGCGCTAAAGTCATTCCCTCGCACCATTAATGTATATGTGTGAAAGGTACTATTTCGACCTAAATTTATCTTATTAAAATGGTCGCCATAGGTAATAATTGTATTTTCTTTACTTTCACCTATTAGTTTTATTCGTGTATTCCATGAGTAAACTTCTACCTTTTCTGCATAAACGCCATTTTTAACGAAAATACTTATGTGATGCCAAGGGTAAGTTTTACTTGCATTGATTGCTGCCTGAATGGAAGTAAAATCGCCCGTACCATCTTTGGAGACTACCATGTTTGTGGCGTACTCTTGAGCCACTACCGCTCGCGTCCCAAATAATACAAGCAGCAATGTAATTAAAAGCACTAAAGGACTTGTTCTTTTGTTTAGTGTAATCACTGTCGTAACCACCCTTTTATTATTGATATCACAATCGCTCTCATCTTATGGGGACAATGACTGAACACCTGTAGCCATAACTTCTACATAGCAGTCACAGTTTGCAACATAGCTGATTTTCTGTGAGCGAAGTTAGCATGTAGCGCAATTCCAACTAATTGGACTGGTATTTATCCAAAAAATCTTCTTCAATACTTATTTCTAACAAATTATGCTACCGGTGGCAAATTTATTTAAATATCATTCCCTAAAAAAATCAGCGTGTTATTTTTTACAAAAGTAAAGCTCGCAGATCTAAAGATACATTATATTAACAAACCACTTAACCCAAACTACCACCGGTGGCAACCTAATTAAAATAAATTTTATTAGTGGTAACTTATGTAAACAAATTAACAGCATCTCTACTTTTTATTTAACGCGCTACTTTATCAAATAGTGCGCAATTTAATCTTTCTTTGTTCCAAGGGAGCAATAATGAAACTCACACACACATTTATAAAAAGCTTAATTGCTACTAACGTGCTTGCCGCCCTTACCGTAAGTTCATTCTTTAGTAACGCTCAAGAATCTCAACCAGCAGCATCTGAGGATGTTGAGGTCATTGAAGTAAAAGGCTTTCGTGGTTCTTTAATTAAAGCCTTAGAAGCCAAACGAGATGCAGCTAATACTCGTGAGTCAATTATGGCTGAAGATATTGGTAAGTTTCCAGACTTGAATGTGGCAGAAGCCATTCAGCGAGTTCCTGGAGTGGCAATATCGCGCGAAGGTGGTGAAGGTCGCAATATTGTTCTACGAGGTTTTAGCCCGGGTTTTACCCGAACTACGCTTAACGGTATGGAAGTACCCGCAGGAAGTGATGGTCTCGATTCTGGCGGCGTAACTGTTAACAATAGTCGAGCCTTTGACTTCCATGTATTTGCATCAGAGCTTTTCAACCGTATAGATATTCAAAAAACGCAAACAGCCTCGATTGAAGAAGGTGGTATTGCTGGTACAGTCGATATGTACTCTGCACGCCCTTTTTATAACCCCGGCTTCAATTCGACCCTGTCACTTAAAGGTGGCTATAATGATTTAACCAGTGAAGTTGACCCTAGGTTTGCTTTCTTAGCCAGTAATACATTTGCTGATAATACCTTTGGTACACTTTTTTCGGTTGCAGTATCAGATAGAAGTGTACGTCAAGAAGGCTTTGGCAGCATGCGCTGGGAGCCAACAAATCGAATTGGTAATGGCACATGGGGTGACACTTCTGGGCTGACGACCATCAACGGAACGCCTAGTAATTACTGTGGTGCTGAAGAAGCTATATCCTGTTTATGGGTACCTCGGTTACCGCGGGCTGATTTTTTCGGGAATGAGCAAAAACGTATTGGGGTTACCGGTTCTTTGCAATATAAGCCTAATGACGACATGTTATTCACATTGGATATATTGCATTCTGAGTTAGAAAATGATCGCAGAAACTACAACTCTATGGAGTGGCTAGTTAATCGTGGTGCTCCGGGTGATTTCTAAGGTCAAAGCCCCGTTTCGTTTACGGTCGATGAGTCGGGTAAAGTCCTTGTTGCTGGCAGTTTTGAAAATGTCACCTCATGGTACGAAAGCCGATACCAGGTGTCCGATTCGATATTTGACCAGTATGTATTATCTGGCGATATTCAACTTAATGATCGCTGGTCGCTTGACCTTATGGCTGGTATGGCTAAAAACGACGCTGACAGAGAGGAAATTCGTTATTACTACCGGAGTTTTTCAAGTTAGTTGTCGCCTCAAGTTAAATTTTATGCCGCCCGCATTTCTTCTTTTTTCTCAGGATTCAAATTTACTTCGTTTATCATTGACCAATCTCGTGACTTTCCTGACCAACG
>NZ_JACJEZ010000065.1:0-22763 GCF_014164365.1 Pseudoalteromonas sp. SG43-6 | reverse complement strand
TTAGAACGGCTTGTGATCCAGCTAAACCCACGCTTCTTGAGCAGTTTGTAAATATGATCGGTGTGATATCTTATGTTGAACTGGTCATAAATATACTGAGCAATATCTTCCCCCATTAGTCTGCCGCCTTCTGAAGAACTTGCTGACTGTTTTACATAATCTGACAGTGTGTCGAGTTGTAGTGAGGTTAATATAGCCGGGCGGCCCTTAATCGGTTTGTTGTTCAAGCAGCAACGCGATTGTTAAGGTAGTTAGAAGTTGCTTGGATTCTTCTAAGTTCAATTTAGTAAAAGTAAATAAGTATCGGTGCGCTAATTAGATCACATAATTTGGCTGATTGGTATTAGTCATAGAGTAACGCTTTTTAGTTTTGTATCTAAATTTTTGGAGCTAATTTGTAGAGCTGTCAAGGATACTTACAACAGCCTCTAAAATTGCAGACTCAAGAATACTGTTAGAAGGAACGTTACTTGGCTTTCCAGCAGTTTTATTATCAAAGCAATCAGGGCTTATGCCTAAATCATCATGATTTGACTTATCAATATAAGCTAAATCAGCCTGTTCCATGCACTTCGCTGAAGCATTATTCGAAGGTGTGCTACATGCTTGTATGAGAGTGCAAAGTAGGCAGGTGCTGGCTAGTTGTCTCACAATCATATTTCAGTCCCATCTAAATTTTGCTTAATGATTGCACTTAATACTTGAATTCAAGAATGCAAAAGTCGCGATATGGGAAAGTTCGTTCTATGGTAATTGGCAAGAGGCTTGATAAACGCCAGTAGATCAAAAACGCCAACTCAAGGTTGGCGTTTTAATTATGAAGCTAAAGTAAGTAATTAAGCTTTAGGCCCAGCATTTTTGATTTCATCTGATACATCGTATTTAGCGAAGTTTTCAGTGAAGTCTGCTGCAAGTTTGGCCGCATATTCGGCGTATTTAGCTTTATCTTCCCAAGTATTGATTGGGTTAAGTAGCTCGCTGTTAACGCCTGGTACTGCAACTGGTACGTCTAGGTTTAAAACATCAATATGTTGAGTTTCAACGCCAGCCAGTTTACCTGATACGATTGCATCAACAACAGCGCGGGTAGTTGGAATATCAAAACGCTTACCTGTGCCGTAAGGACCGCCAGTCCAACCAGTGTTAACTAGGTATACCTTGGCGCCAAATTCACGTACACGCTTCATTAGAAGCTCCGCGTATACACCCGCTGGACGTGGGAAGAATGGTGCACCAAAACAGGTTGAAAATGTTGATTCGATATCGCTGGTAGAACCAATTTCAGTAGAGCCAACTTTTGCTGTGTAACCGCTTAGGAAATGAAACGCTGCCGCTTCTTCGCTAAGAATTGATACTGGAGGTAATACGCCGCTTACATCACAGGTTAAGAATACCACTGCTTTTGGCTCGCCTGCACGGTTCTCTACTTTGCGTTTTTCAACGTGTTCAAGCGGATAAGCTGCGCGGCTATTTTGCGTTAGGCTAGTATCATGAAAATCAGGAACGCCTTTGTCATCAAGGACAACGTTCTCTAGGATAGTTCCAAAGCGGATTGCATCCCAGATAACAGGCTCATTCTTTTGTGAAAGGTCGATACACTTAGCATAACAACCACCTTCGATGTTGAATACACTGCCAGGTGCCCAGCCGTGTTCGTCATCACCGATTAAAAAGCGAGTTGGATCGGCGGATAAAGTTGTTTTACCGGTACCAGATAGACCAAAGAATAATGCTGTATCGCCAGCTTCACCTACGTTAGCTGAGCAGTGCATTGGTAGCACGCCTTTTGCTGGTAGTAGGAAGTTTTGCACTGAGAACATTGATTTTTTCATTTCACCGGCATAACGCATACCTGCAAGCAATACTTTACGTTGTGCAAAGTTGATAATTACTGTGCCATCACTGTTAGTGCCATCACGTTCTGGGTCACAAACAAATGAAGGTACATTCATTACCTGCCATTGGGGTAAATCAGATGCATTATAAGATTTAGGTTCGATAAACATATTTTTGGCAAAGATATGATGCCATGCAGTTTCTGTTGTAACAACAACAGGTAAATAATGCTCAGGATCAGCGCCTACTTCAAGGTGAGAGATGAAGTGGTCGTTGCTCTGCACATGTGCTTCTACACGTGCCCATAAAGCGTCAAATTTATCTGCATCGAAAGGGCGATTTACATTACCCCATTGGATTTCATTTTCAGTACTTGATTCTTGAACAATAAAGCGATCTTGTGGTGAACGACCAGTACGACGACCAGTGTTAGCAACAAAAGCTCCATTGGCGGCTAAAGTCCCTTCGCCACGACGGATCGCGTGTTCGACAAGTTCAGCTGCAGTTAGATCGACAAAACGAGTAGCGCTTGAAGTCATGTTTATACCTAAATTGTGTGAGATTGAACGGGATAGCTCTGGGGTTCTTGTTTCCCTTTAAGCTGTAATTATAGTAACAGATGGATTAGGGATATTCGAGCTTATCAAAGGCCTAAAAACACATATATTTAGTAAAAAACATGAATAATTTCAATGATACCGGTGTCATAAAAGTAATACAATTCATGACACCGGTATCAATTTTTGGCATAAAAAAACCGCAATAAATGCGGTTTGAATTTTGTTGGTTTTTTGAACGATTAGATTAGTTGAAAATACTTTTCACATCTTGTTCATTAAAAACGTAATCTTTTAAGCAATAATGGCAGCTAATTTTTACCTCACCATTTTCAATAACGTCATCTAATAAAGCTTGTTGACCTATATTAACGAGCGCAGTGATGGTTTTTTCTCTACTACAACCACATTTAAACTGGATTGCTTGCGGCTCGTAAACACGCGGATTGTCTTCATGATAAAGTCGAGTAAGCACAGTGGCAGCATCAAGCTCTAACAACTCTTCAGCTTTAATCGTATTGCTGAGTGCTTCAAGGTGAGTAAAGTCAGTAATCGACTTTTCTTTATTTACAGGTAACACCTGTAGTAGTAAACCAGCAGCTTTAGCATGACCTTGTGTTGTATCAGTTGCAAACCATAGACGTGTTTGTAGTTGCTCTGATTGTGCAAAGTAGGCTTCAAGACATGCTGCTAACGTGTCATGCTCAAGCGGAACTATACCTTGATAACGTTCACCTTTAGTTGGGGTGATTGTCAGTACCATCACACCGTTACCGATTAGTTCCTGGATGGTTGAGCCTGTTACTTCACCTTGCAGGCGGGCAATACCGCGCATATTTTGTTGATGATCACCGTTGATAACCGCATATTTTACCGGGCCATCACCTTGCAGTTGTACTGCTATATCACCTTCAAACTTTAATGTAGCTGTAAGTAGGCAGGTTGCGACCAGTAACTCGCCCAATAAAGCTTGCACTTGCACGGGGTAATTGTGATCGGCAATCATTTCATTATAAGCTTGCTCTATTTGTACGAGTTCGCCGCGGACGTCTAGTTGATCAAATGTATAACGATGAAGTAGATCTTGTTGCATGAGTGGCTTTACCTAACTTGATTTCATTTTTAAAAGTTCGCGTCTTTGCTTTTTATCTGGTTTACGGTCCGGATGAGGAGCAAAAAAGCTATTATTCTTGCGCGCGATGCTATTGGCTTCGCGTTTTTCGATACTTGCATCAGATTCGTGATACAAGGTTTGAGCAATGGGGGCACTTAAGCGTTTATCAAGCAATTTAAGTACAGTGATAACTTTTTCGTCAACTCCTTGAGCAAGTTTGATCACGGCATCTAGTTCGACTATTTTACTAGGTTTAGTGCGCTGGCCATTATAATGTACTTTGCCACCTTGCACCATGTCCCGTGCGATGGCGCGGGTTTTATAAAAGCGTGCAGCCCACAACCATTTGTCTAAACGGATACTAATAGTTTCATCTTTTGACGTGGTATTACGGGTGTTACTTTTTGACACAATTATACTCAATTAAAAGCGCGGCTCTGTAAGGTAAAATTTAGCATGAAACTTACCAACAAAGAAATAGTCGAAGTTTTTTACACTCAGCTTGAACGTTAATTTACCTTGTTTACAAAGTTTAATATTAGTGCGCTTGTTGAATGAAAAATGAAAAGGTACTATAGGCCAGCGATGAAACAGCAAATTAAAATAAGAAACGTCATTTATGGAACAGCGATTACAGCAGCTAAAACATTTAGTAAGTAAATTACCCCACGCTAAATTGAGTTGGGCAATAACGCTTTTAGCCGTTGTTTACATTGCCTTTTTAGCAGCGAAACTATTTTGGCTAACATGGCCAGCCCCGGTTAATTCGAGCCTTTCTCCAAGCTATATTAATAGCGTTACAGGTAAACCTGAACGGGTTAATACGCAATCAATTTTAGCACAAAACTTGTTTGGTAAAGCCGACGCAGCGCCTAAAAAACCAGCAAGCAAACAAACTCAAGTCATTAACAATGCGCCAGAAACTCGATTAAGCATTAATTTAACTGGTATTGTTGCAGTCAGTGGCAATGATCAAACAGGCTTGGCAATTATTGAGTCTCAAGGCCAACAATCAACTTATTTAGTAGATGATGTTGTACAAGGCACTCGCGCTAAGCTTGCTCAAGTATTACCTGATCGAGTAATTTTAGATGTCAGTGGCCGTTTTGAAACGTTAATGCTTGATGGCGTGGATTTTACCAAAACAGTATCAATGCCAGTACTTGCCGAACGTGAAAGTGATGAACCTGAACTCGATGAAGGTCCGCAAATGGACAGTGACCGTCAGATTGATGTAACAGCAAATCAAGAAGTAAAAGAAGCAATTATAGAGACCCGAGAAGAATTGTTAAAAGATCCCGGTAAACTATTTGACTATATTCGAGTATCTCAGGCTATGAAGGATGGTGAGCTTATTGGCTACCGTTTAAGCCCAGGTAAAGACCCTGCATTATTTACGCAGATGGGGTTACAAAATAACGATTTGGCTGTATCGATTAACGGCTATCAATTAACAGATTTAAAACAGGCCATGTCAGCCATTAATGAGCTGCGTAATAGTACCGATGCGAACATTACAATTGACCGTGATGGCGAGCAGATTGATGTGCAATTTAGCCTGCAATAACTTAGCTTTGGAGTTTTAATATAATGGTTCACGCGCTACACCTCAAAAAAATCAGAAAAGGGTTAGCTAAGTACGCAACACTTTTTTTTGTGGCTAGCTTATCTCTATCGGTGTCTGCCGTTGAGTATGCTGCAAACTTTAAAGGGACCGATATCAACGAGTTTATTAATATCGTTGGTAAAAATCTGAATAAGACCGTCATTATCGACCCGAACGTACGTGGTAAAGTAAACGTACGCAGCTATGAATTGATGGACGAAGCACTTTATTATCAATTCTTTTTAAATGTGCTAGAAGTTTACGGTTATTCAGCTGTTGAAATGGATAACGGCATATTAAAGATTGAAAAAAGCTCTGATGCTAAAAAATCAAACGTACCGTTAGTCACTGAAGACGACCAAGCGCGCGGTGATATGATGATCACTCGTGTCGTACGTGTAAAAAATGTTAGCGTACAAGAACTAGGTCCATTAGTGCGTCAGTTTAGCGACCAAAAAGATGGCGGTCATGTTGCCAACTTCAACGCAGCAAACGTCATGATGTTGACCGGTCATGCTGCCTCAGTAAACCGACTTGTTGAAATTATTCGCTCAGTTGACCAAGCCGGTGATAAGCGGGTTGATATTGTAAAGCTAAATTTTGCCACCGCTGATGATGTGGTATCTGTGGTTGATAATATTTACAAAGATAGCGGTAAAGGCAGTATCCCCGAATTTTTGATCCCTAAAGTCGTTGCAGATGGCCGTACTAATAGCGTGATTGTTAGTGGCGAAGGCCAAGCAAGAACGCGTGCTATTGAATTAATTAAACGCCTCGACGGTGAGTTACAAAGCCAAGGCAACACTAAAGTAATTTACCTTAATTACGCTAGCGCTGAAGATTTAGTGAAAGTGTTGCAAGGGGTTAGCAAAACGCTTGGTGAAGAAGGTCAAGGTGGGGCAACTAAAACCCGTAGCCGCAACCAAAACGAAACCAGTATCGAAGCTCACCCAGATTCAAACTCATTGGTCATTACTGCTCAACCTGACACTATGCGTTCATTGGAGTCAGTGATTGAACGGCTTGATATTCGCCGTGCCCAAGTACTCGTTGAAGCAATCATTGTTGAAGTAATGGAAGCTGATGGGATTAACTTTGGTCTGCAATGGATTTCAGAGCAAGGCGGTATGATGCAGTTTAATAACGGCACAACCGTTCCTGTTGGTTCTTTAGCTGTAGCTGCTCAGCAAGCTCGTGATAAAACAATTACTGATAGCGTTGTAGGCACTGACAATGCAGTAGTTACTCCTATTAAGAAAACTGTAGAAGGTGATCTTGGCCCGTTAGGTGCGTTGTTAGGGGGCATCAATGGATTGGCTATGGGGATTGTTAAAAACGATTGGGGCGCGATCATTCAAGCAGTCTCTACTGATACTAACTCAAATATTCTTGCTACGCCTTCGGTTACCACCATGGATAACGAAGAAGCATCGATGATTGTCGGTCAAGAAGTGCCGATCATTACTGGCTCGCAAACGGGTTCTAATAACTCTAATCCATTTCAAACTGTTGAGCGTCAAGAGGTGGGTGTAAAACTTAAAGTAACGCCACAAATAAATGATGGTTCAGCTGTACAGTTAACCATTGAGCAAGAAGTATCTGGCGTGAGTGGTACTACTTCGGTGGATATATCTATTAATAAACGTGCCATTAAAACCACGGTTATGGCTGATGATGGCGGCATGGTTGTGCTTGGTGGTCTAATTGATGAAGACGTGCAAGAAAGCGTCTCAAAGGTACCAATATTAGGTGATATTCCTATCCTTGGTCACTTATTCCGCTCAACCAGCACCAGCAAGCGTAAACGTAATTTAATCGTGTTTATTCGCCCTACCATTATCCGTGATGGCATTAAAATGAATAAATTGAGCCACAGCAAATATAACTTTATCCGTGGTGAGCAGTATAAACAAAAAGAAGATGGTATTGATTTAATGCCTCTAACCGATGTGCCAATCCTACCTGAGTGGAATGATGCATTAGTATTACCGCCAACGTATGAAGAATACTTAAGACAGCAAAATACAGATGAGCGCAATAATGACTGATGCAATCACTGAGATCACCGCAGAGCCCTCACAGCCGCTAAATAATAGCGAGCTGATGACCAGTAACGATTTAGTTGAACTGCCTAATAAGCGGCTACCATTTTCATATGCACGACGTGCAGGCATGTTATTAAGTAAAAATAATGATGACCGGGTGGTGTTCTATCGTGGTGAGCTTAACATTGATGCATTGTTAGAAGTGCGCCGCATTGCTGGGCATGGCTTTACGCTTGAACACTTAGCTGATGACAAGTTTGAGTTGTTATTAGAGGCATCGTATCAACGCGATAGTTCTGAAACCCAGCAAATGATGGAAGACATAGGTAACGAAGTTGATTTATTTTCACTGGCTGAAGATATGCCGCAAACGGAAGATTTGCTTGCCGGAGATGATGATGCACCAATCATTAAATTGATCAATGCGATGCTCAGTGAAGCGATTAAAGAAGGCGCGTCAGATATTCACATCGAAACCTTTGAGCAAGAGCTAGTGATCCGCTTTCGGGTTGATGGCGTGCTTAAAGAAGTGTTAAAGCCGAATCGTAAACTCGCTTCATTGCTAGTTTCGCGTATTAAAGTAATGGCGAAACTCGATATTGCAGAAAAGCGTATCCCGCAGGATGGTCGTATTAGTTTGCGTATCGCAGGACGTGCCGTTGATGTTCGGGTATCAACCATGCCATCAAGTTTTGGTGAGCGGGTTGTACTGCGTTTACTTGATAAAAATAACGCGCGTTTAAATCTTGAAGATTTAGGTATGACGCTGCGCAATCGTGAATTGTTCTCTGATTTGATCAGTAAACCGCACGGAATTATTTTGGTGACCGGTCCAACTGGTTCTGGTAAAAGTACCACGCTTTATGCGGGCATGAGCCAAATTAACTCTCGCGATCGTAATATTTTAACGGTTGAAGATCCAATCGAGTATGAAATCCCAGGTATTGGTCAAACTCAGGTAAATACTAAAGTTGATATGACCTTTGCCCGAGGCTTACGGGCAATCTTACGTCAAGATCCTGATGTAGTAATGGTTGGTGAAATACGTGACCTTGAAACCGCACAAATTGGCGTGCAAGCCTCACTTACAGGTCACTTAGTGATGTCGACATTGCATACCAATACCGCAGCAGGTGCTATCTCTCGTATGGAAGATATGGGGGTTGAACCCTTCTTACTGTCATCTTCTTTGTTAGGGGTGTTATCGCAGCGTCTAGTGCGAACTTTATGTAAGAGCTGTAAAGAAGGTCATGTTGCAGATGAGCGCGAGTGTGAATTGCTCGGCGTACCATTTGTAAATCCGCCGACTATTTACCGAGCCGTTGGCTGTGAAGAGTGTAACTTTAATGGTTACCGTGGTCGTACCGGTATTCATGAATTACTGGTAGTTGATGAAACTGTTCGCGAACTTGTTCACAGTGGTAAAGGTGAGCAAAGTGTTGAAAAGTACATTCGCAAACATACCCCAAGTATTCGCCAAGATGGCTGTAGTCGCGTGTTAGCCGGTAAAACCACCCTTGAAGAAGTATTACGTGTAACGCGTGAGGAAGGTTAACAATGGCAGCATTTGAATATCGCGCGCTCGATGCTCGCGGCAAAGAGAAAAAAGGTATTCAAGAAGCGGATACCGCGAAACAAATTCGCCAATCATTACGTGAACAAGGTCTTACGCCGCTCGAAGTTGTGCCCGCCGCAGAGGGGGATAAACAAGTTAAAGGTGAAAAAAGCTCGCCATTTGGCAGCTTTTTTAAAGCGAAAATATCTACCTCAGATCTCGCTTTGATCACTCGCCAACTCGCTACACTCATTCAATCGGCGTTACCGGTTGAAGGGGCGGTAATGGCGGTGGCTGAGCAGTGTGAAAAGCCGCGTATGAAGCGTATGTTAATGTCGGTGCGTTCAAAAGTTGTTGAAGGTTATACCTTGGCTGATGGCATGTCTGAGTTTCCACATGTATTTGATAATTTATACCGCGCTATGGTAGCTGCGGGTGAAAAATCAGGTCACTTAGATGCTGTATTGAACCGTTTAGCCGATTACACGGAACAACGTCAACACATGCGTAGTCAAATCACACAAGCGATGGTGTATCCGGTGATATTAGTAATATTTGCCATTGGTATCGTTTCAATATTACTAGGTACTGTAGTGCCTAAAATATTGAAGACATTTGAAAAGTCAAAGCAGGTTTTACCTTGGACGACTGAATGGGTAATGGCTGCTAGTAACTATGTGCAAAATTATTGGTTCATTACTTTGGTGTTATTTACCGCGACAGTGATTGGTGTTAAACATGCGCTAAAACAGCCTAAGATCCGCTTTTGGTATGATTCGAAAATTTTGATGATGCCGGGCATTGGCAAAGTTGCTCGTAGTATTAATACCGCCAGATTTGCTCGTACACTGAGTATCTTGTCATCAAGTTCAGTGCCGTTACTCGAGGGAATGCGTATTTCTGGTGGCGTATTGATCAACGAGAAAATTAAAAAAGCAGTGGCGGATGCCGCAACCCGCGTTAGTGAAGGGGCAAGTTTAAGAGCGTCCTTACAACAAACAAAATTATTCCCACCGATGATGCTGCATATGATCGCCAGTGGGGAGAAATCAGGTGAGCTCGAGCAAATGCTAGAGCGTGCTGCAAACAATCAAGACCGTGAATTTGAAACCATGGTAAATGTCTCGCTAAAACTCTTAGAGCCTGCGATGATAGCGTCCATGGCGGTTATTGTATTGTTTATCGTAATGGCCATATTACAACCTATTATGGCAATGAATAAAGCGATTGGACTTTAACTATTTTAGGGATTTCGTAATGCATTTTTACCGTGTTACGATAGTTAATTATTAAGAACAACAGAGGTATGTACGTGAATAAACAAGCAGGTTTCTCATTACTCGAAGTTATGGTGGTACTGGTTATCATTGGCATGATCATGTCAATCGTGGCACCCAATATTATGGGTCAGCAAGAAGAAGCGGCACTTGATAAAGCGCATCTTGATATTCAGCAGCTTGAAGATGCTATGAGTCTTTATAAATTAAAGAACAAAGCGTACTTAACCACTGAGCAAGGCCTTGAAGGGTTAGTGACTAAAACTAGCGTAGAGCCAGTACCAAAGCGTTTTCCTGAAGGTGGCTTTATTTCTAAATTACCAGAAGATCCATGGGGAAATCCGTACCAGTTAATCAGCCCAGGTGAAGTTGGTAAATTTGATTTGTTTTCAATGGGACCCGATGGCGAAGTGGGTACTGATGACGACATTGGTAACTGGGATGAAGAAAAATAATAATGCATCTTAGTATAAAGGCGTTTTTATACCCAGCACCGAGCTTAGCATGATATTAAGTCGGACTAAGTTGCGCCTTGCAAAGCTAAAGTCACCTATGCGTGGCTTTAGCTTAATTGAAATTTTGGTTGTGCTGGTGGTGATCGCCTTCGCCACTAAAATGGTGGTATATAGTCTTGATGGCGGTGTTGAAGATGAATTGGACAAACAAGCACTGAGACTGCATACCACCATTAATATGGCTTCTGAATTTGCAATCTTAAATCAGCTTGAATTAGGTTTTCAGCTTGATAAAGATACCTTAGAGTTTTTAGTGTTTGATGGTGAAAAATGGATCACCTTCGACCGAGAAAAGCTGTTTGCGCCGATGACTGTTGATGAACGTCTTAAGTTGACACTTAATCTAGAAGATCTCGCATGGGCTCAAGATAATCTACTCGAGCAATCCAATTGGCGCGAGTTAATGAGTGGCGGTGATGATGATAGCTTACTCGAATTGCAAAAAATGAAAATCCCGCAAGTGCTAATTTTATCTTCTGGTGAGGTGAGCGCATTTCAACTTATCTATGAATTAAAAGATGAAAAAGAACCTGTGTATTTCATCGAAGGGGAATTTTCCGCACCGGTTAACTTACGCAGAGAGCCAGAATAATGTATCGCAGGTCTAAAGGTTTTACTTTACTTGAGGTTATGGTGGCGCTGAGTATTTGCGCCATGGCTGGGATTGCCGCCATGCAAGCGACAGCTGAGCATATTAATCATTTATCAAGCCTTGAAGAGCAAACCTATGCCTCTTGGGTGGCTGAGAATGTAATGATTGAACAGCGTACTCTCGGCGATAAGTGGCAAGGCAAAAATGGCGCAAAAGGCACGGAAACAATGGCTGGTATAGAATGGTATTGGCGTCAAGATACCGAAGCGACAGCAGATAAAAGTTTTGTAAAAGTGACTATTAATGTATTTAGCGATGAAAAGTTAGAGCACTCGGTTTATGAGCTCATCAGCTATTTAAATAAAGGTAGCAAATAAGTGAAGCAGCGCGGTTTTACACTATTAGAAGTGATGGTAGCGCTGGGGATTTTAGCATTCGTCGTGTTAGCTACTCACCAAATTCTTGATTCGACCACCAAAGCGAAAGATGCATCAGACGAAAAAATTGCAGAATTGAATGGTTTGCAAACGACCTTTAGGTTAATGGATCAAGATTTCAGCCAAATGACTAAACGTGCCGTGCGCAATGAAGCCGGTGATGTGCAAGAACAATATCTACTTGCTGGGCGTTACACCATTAATAGCCAGTATGATGGTATTGCCTTTGTGCGAGATGGCTGGGTAAACCCAATTAATTTGTTACCGCGCTCAGAGCTACAAACAGTGGGTTATCGTGTTATTGATGACAACCTTGAGCGTATATATCGGGTTTATGTTGATCAACTCGATAACCTTGAGCCGCGAGTGCAAGTTATTCTTAAAGATATCGAAGATCTTAAATTTGAATTTTTAGATGAAAAAAATGAATGGCAAGAGCAGTGGCAGGGCAAGGCATTGCCAAAAGCTGTGGCGGTCACATTGCAACAAATTGATGAAGAACCAATAAGACGCGTTTTTTTAGTACCAGGTAACGGAAAGGCGGGAGGTTTAAGTGAACCATAAATCTCAACATGGTGCCGCGCTTATAATTGTCTTGTTTATTGTTGCTTTGGCATCAATTCTAGCCGTAGAGATGAGTGCTAATTTGCTTGTTCAAGTTCAAAAAAGTACCAACATACAAGGTCATCAGCAAGCAAAATGGTATGCCTATGCAGCAGAAGAGCTGGCTATTAAAGCGTTATTACAAAGCAAAAAAGATGACCCTGAAAAAACCACTTTAAAACAAATTTGGGCGCAACAAGGCGATATTCCTTATCCGGTTGATAATGGTACCTTGCAAGGCAAGATCACGGACTTACAGGCTTGTTTAAATCTCAATGCATTACGTGTTAAAGCGCCACAAGCGGGTAGTACTGATAAAACCAATCCTGCGCACACCGCGTTATTAGCGCTATTAGAAAATATTGAGGACTTACCAGCAGAAGAGTCGGAAGAAGCCATGGCTGACAGTGTTTACGACTGGCTCGATGAAGATAGTATTACTTATCGTTCTGGCGCTGAAGAAGATGAGTATTTATCGCGTAAATCACCATATATGACAGCGAATAGTTTTTTTGCATCAAGCTCAGAGCTGCGTTTGGTTAAAGGGTTTAATCCATTAGTGATGGAAAAAATCTTGCCATACGTATGCGTGATCCCAGGTAGCGAATTGTTAGCAATTAATGTCAATACAATCGCTCCTGAACAGGCATTATTATTGAGTGCATTGATTGATGGTTTGAGTGAGTCAGGTGCGCAAAGTGTGCTATCAGTCCGGCCAGAAGAAGGCTTTAATAATATTGAAGAATTTTTTGAACAAGTGAATCAACAAGGGGCTCAAAATGTTAAGTCTGTTGAAAAACTGTTCACCATAAATAGCGAATATTTTAAACTACAAGCGCAGGCTAAATTTGTCGATCTGCGTTTTTCGATGACCACATTACTGCATGCCAAAGATGGCGAAGTAACTATACTGGCGCGAAAATTTGGAGGCGTACAGTGACAGAAATACTGTTGATCCGCACGGGTCAAACTCAACAAGAAAGTATTAATTGGCTGATTTACTCACCATTAGAACAAGAAATAATTGCCAGTGGCGGATTGCCGAACGCTGAGCAACTGAGTGAGTTAGTTGAAAAAGCACAGAATCGTGAAGTTGTGGTATTACTGCCATGTGATCAGGTGCAACTAAAAACCGTAATCCTGCCGACCAAATGGAATCGTAAGCTTGAGCAAGCGCTCCCATATATGCTCGAAGAAGAGATTGCATGTGACGTAGATGACTTATTTATCGCGATTGCTGAGCCTACTATGGTCGGTGACAAGCACGCCATTAAAGTTGCCATGACTGACCGAGAATGGTTTGAAACTTGGTTAGCTGTATTTGCTGAACATGAAATTGCAGTGTTAAAACTGTTACCCGATGCATTATTGCTTCCTACTGCGGAACATGAGGGATTAAGCGTTATTGAGCTTAATAACCAATGGCTATGTAAGCAAGGCTCATGGCGGATAAGTGCTGTAGAGCAAAGCTGGTTGGCTGAGTATTTAACTGCTTTAGGTCACCCTGATGTTGCACATTACAGCCCTGCCTCGCAATTTCCAGAAACGGTTAATCTTACGGCGCATACCGATGCTTATGATTTGCCGCTGGCGTTATTTGCTAAACAATTACCTGAGATAAGATTCAATCTTCGCCAAGGCCAATATCAACTGAAAAAGAAAAGCGCATTATGGTGGGCGTATTGGCAAGGTGCCGCCATTGCAGCGAGTGTCGCGTTAGTTGGCTCTGTGGCAGTAAAAAGTCTTGAATTGTATCAGTTAAATAGTGAGCTTGAAGTCGCTAAAACACAAGTGGTTGAGCGCTATCAAACGGCCTTTCCGGGGAAAACAGTTCGTCCGCATTTGATTAAAAACCAAATTCAGGGTGAATTGGCTAAATTAGAGGGTGGCAGCAGTGCCGGATTCCTAGATTTAACGAATGAGCTGGTGGGGGTATTTAGCCAAGTGCAAGAGTTTACTCCTGAGACATTGCGTTATGATCAACGTCGCAATGAACTTAGAGTTCGTGCTCGCGGAAAAGATTTTCAAACCTTTGGCAAAGTTAAAGCAATTCTTGAACAACGCGGATTAACTGTAGACCAAGGCTCATTAAATAATGATGGCGACTTTGTAGTCGGTGAAATAAAACTACGAGGTGCTGCATGAAACAACAACTTTTAAAACATTGGCGTGGCTTAAAAGAGCAAGAGCAACAGTTAGTGATGGTCGCTGGGGTTATTTTTGTTATTTTTATCTTAGTTATGGGTATTTTTAGACCACTAAACAACGCGATAACTGAAGCTGAAAAAAACCAAGTTAAACAGCAAGAATTATTAGCGTGGGTTGATAACAGTATTGTTAAACTCAAAGCGGGTAGTGCGCGTGCAGTTACAAGTGACCAAAACTTGAGTCAAATAGTTAATGCTAGCCGCGCTCGCTACGATATAACCATAAGCAAAATGCAGCCTAGCGATAATTCATTAAGATTAACCATCGACTCGGTACAGTTTAATAAGCTCATAGAATGGCTTGATGAACTGGTAAACACTAAAGGCGTATTGATTGAAAATTTAGATCTCAGTCGCGATGATAAACCAGGCTACGTGCGCGTTAGCCGACTGGTATTAGAGAAGTAAAGAATGAAAAAAATAGCAATTCTTATAGTAATATTTTTCTTCGGTTTTATCTTTTTTGCACTATTAAAAACGCCAGCTGCAGTTGCGCTTAATTTAGCAAATCCTTATCTACCTAAAGATCTGCAAATAGGTAAAGCATCGGGTAGCATTTGGCAGGGTAGAATCATGCAGCTGCGCTATCAAGATGAACAGATTAATAATTTAAACTGGGATATTTCTGGTTGGGCATTATTCACCGGACAGCTTACAGGCAGTGTAAAGTTTGGTGATCCGCGACAGACCAGTGAACTATCAGGACGCGGTGACTTTAGTTATGGTTTGCTTGATCAAGTAGTTGCATTAAATGATGCTACATTGCGTTTGAGTGTTGAACGTGCGATGCAGCGTTTGCAGTTGCCATTACCTATTAATGCTAAAGGCAGAGTAATTGTTGAGTTAGATGAATATCTCTCAGGAGCGCCTTATTGTGATGCATTAAAAGGTGAAATCGCCAGTCCAAACATCGATGTGCAAGGATTGTCTGGCTGGTTTAGCGTTGGTCCATTAAGTGGCAAGTTAAGCTGTAAGTCGGGCGATATAGCCGTGTTAGTTGATCCTGAAAACCGCTTAGGCTTAGCGGCTGATGCAACCTTAAAAGCAAACATGGACTTTAAAGTGGCTGGATATATCAAGCCAGAAGCATCACTACCAAAAGAAGTACACGATGCCGCCAAATTTTTAGGCCGTGCAGATAGTGATGGCCGTTATCCATTAAATTTTTAAACAAGGCTGAATTGTTTTATGCAAATTCCTGAATTTACACAGCAACATGGCCAGCAGTTAAGTACGTATTTAGCGAGCCGCAATGGCGCCATGACATTTGTGCAGAGCCAAGGTTACTTATTTGCGGTTATTTGCTCTCCTGAGCCATTAGACGTACACGAGTGGCTTGAACAGATAGTGCCAGATACACACGGCCAGCTAGAAGAACAAACATTATTTGCATTTATGGCTTTGTATCATCAGATCAGTGAGCAAGTTTATGAAACAGGTTTTAAGCTCCCTGTAAGTTTACTGGTGAGTGATCAAGATGACAGCTACCTAGATTTGCATGAATGCCAGCAATGGTGTAAGGGTTTTGTTCAGGGAGCACAGGTGTATATTGATAAGCTAATGCAAGCTGATGCACTGACAACAGACTTAACTGATGCATTGCAAACCGCTTACGCCAGTTTAGGCTTTTTTGCTTTAGAGCCCCAGCTTATCACAACAATTGCCCAGCAAAATCAGCTTAGTGAAATACAACTATGCCAGCAACAGTATGAACTAATGGGAGATTTTGCATTAGGATTTGCTGAGTTAATAGAAATTATCGCTGTGCAAAGTGGTTTGTACGCAGATGAAGAAGATGGTTGGAGTTAGCATTATGCTAAATCCAACACAATTTCAGTACAGCCCTTAGGGCATTTAGCAATCCCTTGGCCGGGTTGCTGAGTCTTTAAATCTAACGTTAATATGCCTTGGCATACTTCACATTTAACCGTTTGTCCTTTCGCCAGCTTCTTCAGTAGGTTTTTATGTTGGTTAAACGATGCGCTGCTTTTTTTTGTTAAAGCTGAAAAATCCACTATTTACCTCTGCGCTCAGCCAATGATGTTGAGACGATGTCACACACTGTATTTAAACGATCTTCGTAAAAATATAGGTTGAGATCTTTACTGCGGCAGTAACGAGTATGGAATAGCTGCAGCTGTTCATCAGTTTGCATGGTTTCTTCTAAATACTCTAACTCGCTTTCTGAAAGTGTTAGTTCTGACTTGATGCGGTTTTTTGCCATGCTCGCAGCGGGTCCACGGTTAATGTTGCTAGCACTACTTAATAGCCCTACACCTTCTCCTAATAACTTTTCTCGAGGTTCTTTTATCATTGGATGATCAATTGTGAATAACGCAAGTATCACTACAACTAGTACAAGGAATTTTTTCATATGTGAGTAAACTTTGATCTGAACGGGTACGAATTAGACACCAGTGTAATAAAATGCACCTTTGTAAAGCAAGCAAGTTAGGTGAATAAATTATTATCAATGAATATCAGCTTTTTTGAGGAGAGTTGGTATAATGACAGAGAACAATTAGATTTTTCAGAAATCTCTGAACTTTTACAGCACAGTAGTTCAGTTTGCACTATTTTTAAATGTAAGCTTAGTTGTTAGCTATCTAAATAGCGTTATATGATTGTTTGACTTTCATTCTCCAAGCGGCGTTGAGGAACTTCGATGGACAAGCAAATAAAAGTAAAAAATATTCCTAGTGAGGTCAAGATCGAAAAGCCCGATCTCTATGCTCAACAGGATAGATTTAATCCCCGCAATCGCATTTATGTACGTGCGGTTAAAGGGTTACATCAACTATTAAGACAGCGCATTGGTTTTCTTGGTATGTTGGCGTTCATGGCGCTGCCATGGATAAACTTTAATGACCAACAAGCTGTGTTATTTGACCTCATTGGTCAAAAATATAACATTTTTGGGCTAACTCTATGGCCACAAGATTTTACTATTCTTGCTTTTATTCTGATGCTTGCTGCATTCGCGTTATTCTTAGTGACCACCTTTTACGGTCGGGTTTGGTGTGGCTATACGTGCCCGCAAACAGTCTGGACGTTTATTTTTATTTGGTTTGAAGAAAAGTTCGAAGGGACAGCGAATCAACGTAAGAAGCTTGATCAGCGACCAATGGACTTTGATAAATTTTGGCGTAAGACAGCCAAGCATACAGGTTGGATAGCTTTTTCTTTATACACCGCACTGACCTTTGTTGGTTATTTCACACCTATTCGTCAGCTGTTACCGGATTTTGTTACTTTTGATGTAGGTGGCTATGCGCTGGTTAGCATTATCGTATTTACTGTATGTACTTATGGTAATGCTGGTTGGATGCGCGAAATTATGTGCTTGCATATCTGCCCGTATTCGCGCTTTCAATCTGCAATGTTTGATAAAGATACCTTCACAGTAAGCTACGATGAAAAACGTGGTGAAAATCGTGGGCCACGTAGTCGTAAACAAGATCGAGAAGAGCTTAGCTTAGGTGACTGTATTGACTGTAATTTGTGCGTACAAGTATGCCCAACAGGGATCGATATTCGCAATGGCCTGCAAGCTGAATGCATTAACTGTGGCGCCTGTATCGATGCCTGCGACGGAGTAATGGATAAGATGAATTATCCGCGCGGGCTTATCTCATATACCACTGAGCGTAACCTAGAAACGCCAGAGAATAAAACCAATCCTCTGCGCGCTAAGATTATTGGTTATATTGTTATATTAGTGGTGCTCAGCGCAGCGCTGGTAACGAATATTGTAATGCGTAAGCCAATGGACTTAGATATTATTCGCGATCGAAATCAACTCTATCGAGTCGATTTTAATGGGCTTGTCGAAAATACCTACACACTTAAAGTGATCAACAAAGCACAATACGAGCAAACCTTTAATATTAAGGTGGCAGGACTGGAGAACTTTAAGTACATAGGTAAGCAAACTTTTACCGTGCAAGCGGGCGAATCGCACAACGTGCCATTATCATTGGTGATGGATCCGTATGATTTGAAAGCGCCTATGACCGAGTTTAATTTTGTATTATCGCCAGTGGACAATCCAAGTTCACAAATTTCGCAGCCGAGTAACTTCTTTAAAGCGCGATAGTTAAGTACACTGATAACAAATAAAAAGCGGGATTTTCCCGCTTTTTTTATAATTGATGAGAATTATGAGTAAATTTAGTTTTGTTGACCTCACCCCAGATTCGATTTTAGATGCGGTCGAAAGTATTGGTATTTACGCAGAGTCTGGCTTATTAGCACTGAATAGTTACGAAAACCGTGTCTATCAATTCAAAGCTGAAGATGGCCTACGTTATGTGGTGAAATTTTATCGTCCCGAGCGCTGGAGTAAGGCACAAATACTCGAAGAGCATAGCTTTGCATTTGAATTGGCTGATGCTGAAGTGCCTGTAGTTGCGCCGATACAGCGTAATGGCGAAAGCTTATTTGAGCATAATGGTTATCTATTTACTTTGTTCCCAAGTGTCGGGGGGCGCATCTTTGAAGTTGATAATCTTGATCAGTTAGATGTGTTAGGACGCTTGATTGGTCGGATGCATCAAGCAGCTAAAGCGAATGTTTTTAGCGAACGTCCGGTCATAGGGTGTGACGAGTATCTAGATACAGCTAAAATTCAGTTACAAAACAGTAATCTGGTGCCTAGCAGTTTAACTACTGCGTTTTATACTATTTTAGATATGGTGATCGCTAAAACGAAATCGCTTTACCAGCAGGTGGATACTATACGTTTACATGGTGATTGCCATGCCGGTAATATTCTGTGGGCCGGTGATGCGTTGATGTTTGTTGATTTGGACGATAGTCGTCAAGGGCCTGCGATTCAAGATTTATGGATGATGCTCAGTGGCGATCGAAACAATCAACTGTTACAGTTAGATACCTTAGTGGCTGCCTATGAAGAATTTTGTGATTTTGATCACACTCAACTCAAATTAATTGAACCATTACGCGCAATGCGTATGATTCATTATATGGGGTGGCTAGCTAAACGTTGGGAAGATCCGGCATTTCCGCGGAACTTTTCATGGTTTGCTGATGACAAATACTGGGAGCAACAAATTTTAGCGCTGAAAGAGCAGTATTCTGCACTTCAAGAGCCGCCGCTGAAGTTGCTGCCTAACTAATTATTAAAAATATCTGAAACGAGAGTCCAATGCTTAAAAAACTAAAATTGAGTTTACTACTGCTATGTTTACCTTTTGCTGCGATGGCCGCAGATTTTAAAGCTGGTGAGCACTATGACGTACTAAAAATTGAAAAAAGTAAAACCTCACAAGTAACAGAGTTCTTTTCATTTTATTGTCCGCACTGTTTTAAGTTTGAAGCTGTAGCTAAAGCAATGGAAAAAAGCTTGCCTGCAGGTACTGAGTTTGTAAAAAACCATGTCAACTTTTTAGGTGGTTTAGCGCCAGAAGTGCAAAGTAATTTGAGCTATGCGTATATCATCGCTAAACAGCATAACAAAGGTGAGCAAGTTGCAGATCAAATGTTTGACAGCATTCATATAAAACGTGCTCCACTCAATAACATTAAAGACGTTAAAGCATTACTTGCAGTAAATGGTATTGATAACGATACCTTTGATAAAGATATTGCCAGCATGCCAGTGATTGCGGCGGAAAAGGCCATGCAAGACAAGCAAAATAAGTTTTCACAAATGGGAGCCTTAACCGGTGTACCAACGTTTATCGTTAATGATAAATACAAAATCAATATCAATACCATCAAGAGCCAAGAGCAGCTTGATGAGTTAGTTGCCTTTTTATTACAACAATAAGCTATTAAAACAATAATTTTTGGAGTTTTTACCGATGATCAAATTAGTTAAAGCAGGACTAATAGCGTTGACGCTTGGGTTTGCTACAAACGCCGCCGCGATTCAATATGACGAAGGGACGCATTATGAAACGATTGATGCACGCGCAACTAAAAAGCCAGAAGTTAAAGAATTCTTCTCATTTTACTGCCCACACTGTAATGTTTTTGAATCAATTGTTGCTGAATTAAAGCCGCTACTAAATGAAGGTATTACTTTTAAGAAAAGCCATGTTGACTTTTCGGGTCCGCGTAACCCAGAAATTCAAACGATGTTAGCACAAGCTTACGCTACGGCAACTGTATTACCACAACAAGATGCACTAATTAGCGCTATTTTCAACCATATCCATGGCAAGCGAGCAAACATCAATGAGCTTGCTGATATGAAAGATATCTTTGTTGCTCAAGGTGTAGCTGCTGATGATTTTGATAAGTTTTACAACAGCTTTACAGTAAGAACCAAGGTATCCAAAATGAAGCGTGATCAAGAATATTTTAAACAAAAAGGTGCTTTGAAAGGTGTGCCTACCTTTATTGTAAACGGTAAGTACCGTGTTATTGTTGGTGGTGATTCAGGTATTAAAGATGCTAAAAGTATGGCTGATCTAATTAATTACTTAGCTGCTAAATAGAGCGGTTTAGTGTTTATTGTAAAAAAGCTCCGTACGCGGAGCTTTTTTGTTGCAGGTGGTAAGAAATGCATAAAATACTGGTTTCAAGTTGCTTACTTGGTGCTCCCGTGCGCTACGATGGTAGCGGACAACAGTTACTCCATCCGCAGCTAATCGCATGGCAGCAGCAGGAACGTATAGTCGCTTTTTGTCCTGAGATTGCTGGTGGTTTATCCACTCCTAGAGATCCTGCTGAAATCGTCAACGGTAAAGTGATTACCAATACTGGTGATGATGTGACACCGGAATTTCAGCTAGGTGCAAAACAAGCATTACGCCTTTGCCAACAGTACAATATTCGTTTTGCGCTATTAAAGGAATCAAGTCCTTCTTGTGGTCGTAATACAATTTACGATGGCTCGCACAGTGGTATTAAGGTGGTTGGAATGGGATTAACGGCTTCGCTATTAGAAAAGAATGGTATTAAAGTCTTTAGTGAGCAGCAAATGCCAGCGCTAGTAAAAGCACTGGCATAGATACTTTACAATTTACGTTGTAAAAATACCCCTGATTCAATGTGGTGGGTATATGGAAATTGGTCAAAAATCGCAAACCGTTTAACTTCATGAGTGCGAGTTAGGTGCTCTAAATCACGCTCAAGCGTATCAGGGTTACATGAGATATAAATAATACTCTCGTAGTTAGCCACCAAATCACATGTTAGTGTATCCATGCCTGCGCGCGGCGGATCAACTAAAATGGTCTGACAATCATAGCTGCTTAAGTCAATCCCTTCTAAACGTGAGAAGGTTCGTTCGCCTTTCATAGCTTGAGTAAACTCTTCGCTCGACATACGAATGATATCTAAGTTAGTTACGTTATTTTTAGCAATATTATACTGCGCTGAGTGTACTGACGATTTAGAAATTTCGGTTGCTAATACACGATTAAACGAACCAGCTAAGGCAATTGAAAAGTTACCGTTACCACAATAGAGCTCTAGTAAATCATTTTTTAGTGGTTTACATAAGTCTTGTGCCCACTCCAGCATCTTAATGTTTACTTTAGCATTTGGCTGCGTAAAGCTGTTTTCAACTTGTTGGTAAATAAGTTGCTGGCCATTAACTGTTAAACGCTCAGTAACAAAATCATCACCGAGTACTTCTTTTTGTTTGCGAGCACGCCCAATAAAATCAATTTTAAAGCGCTCACTCAATGATTCTTTTAGTGACTTGATAGCTGCTAGCCATTCTTCGTCGAGTGGTTTGTGATAAAGCAGACTCACTAAAATCTCACCGCTTAAACTAGAAAGATAATCTATTTGGAATAATTTACGACGCAAGACTTCACAGCCTTTAAGATTATCGATCATTGCCTGCATTACTTCCCCAATTAGCGGCGCTGCAGGGTCAAACACATCGACTCTGATTTTGTCTTTGGTGGCTTGATCAAACATAATGTGAAATAACTCATCGCCATCGTGCCATACTCTAAATTCAGCGCGTTGACGGTAATGAATTGGCTCAGAGGCAAAGACTTCTAATTGTTCAACACCAAAGCGTTGGAATTGCGCAATGATACGTTGCTCTTTTTCATTTAACTGTGCGTCGTATCCTGTTGTATCGATCTTTATAACCGCCATTACCTACTACCTTATTTCATTATGCTGTTTATCGGCGCTATTGTAGGGGGCAGGGATTATTTGTCTAGGGTCTGTTTATCTTTCTAGGTTAATTTTGCAGCTGTGCGTTTGGTTTTTAGGCAAGGCAGAGCCTATGTAGTGTGGTTATTCCCCATAAATAGGCGATAACGTAGCATAAATGCCAAACGCGCGCTGCCCGAAGGGTTCTGCCTAGGGGCGATTAACTCTTTGTTACTTACATGGATGTAAGTAAGGGGCGTGAGCAGGACGCGGAAGCTTTGCTCAATTTTTACTTAGCCCACTAGGTTACAAATCTCGCGCCGTGATTAAATCG
>NZ_JACJEZ010000064.1:0-23076 GCF_014164365.1 Pseudoalteromonas sp. SG43-6 | reverse complement strand
CGTGTTAAGTTACTGACCATTTATAGCGACAGATAAATACAGTGATAACAAGGCGTAAATTTTGACATGTAGTTGTTCTACTTGAAAAAATTATAACGCAGTTAGCGCTTTATTTAGCTCGCTAGCATGGTTAAGTATTTAAGTCGATTGGTACTAAAACAGCTCGCAGAATACCATATCTACAGCCCAGCGCTAGACACAAAAAAGCCGCGATAGTCGCGGCTTGGTTGGATAAAGCTAAATTTTTACGTGGTACTTATTACAAGTACTGACCTAACGCTTTAACTTGGTCTAACATGCGGTTTGAGAAACCCCATTCGTTATCGTACCAAGCCATCACTTTAACTAGTTTGCCATCAGCTTTCGTTTGCGTAGAATCAAAGATTGACGACGCTGGGTTATGGTTAAAGTCAATAGAAACAAGCGGTAACTCGTTGTATTGTAAAATATCTTTCATCGACCCAACAGATGCTGCTTTCATAATTTCATTGATTTCTGTAGCCGTTGTTTCACGCTTAGTAATAAACGTAAAATCAACCAGTGATACATTAATTGTAGGTACACGTACTGACATACCATCAAGTTTACCAGCAAGCTCAGGTAACACTAAACCAACTGCTTTAGCAGCACCGGTTTTAGTTGGGATCATTGACTGCGTTGCACTTCGTGCACGATACAGATCAGGATGATAAACATCTGACAAGTTTTGGTCATTAGTGTAGGCATGGATTGTCGTCATGCTACCTTGCTCAATACCGACTGTATCGTTAATTGCTTTGGCAATTGGTGCTAAACAGTTAGTTGTACATGAAGCATTAGAAATAATGTTGCTATCTGCAGTGATCACATCACTGTTTACACCGTGAACAACAGTTGCATCTAAATCAGTACCAGGGGCTGAAACGATTACTTTTTTCGCGCCCGCTGTAATATGCTTTGCAGCATCTTCACGCTTAGTGAAAAAACCCGTACATTCTAAAACGATATCAACGTTTAATGCTTTCCATGGAAGGTTAGCAGGGTCGCGTTCTTGGGTAAGAGTAATAACGTCGTCGCCAATCAACATGGTGTTATCAGCAAGTGTGACTTTATGAGAAAATTGCCCATGCACTGAATCATATTGTGTTAAATGTGCATTAACATTAGCCGGTGCTAAGTCGTTAATTGCGACAATTTTAATTTCATTATTTTGTGCAGACTCATAAAGCGCGCGTAAAACATTGCGACCGATACGGCCATAGCCATTAATTGCTACATTAATCATTTCAAAACTCCACTTAAATTATTTAACTTCACTTGCTTGGCGAGCAAGCGCTTCAATGGCTTGCCAGTCTTTATTTTCAATTAGTTGTTTATCTAGCATCCAGGTACCACCAACACAAATAACATTGCTAAGTGCTAAATAACTAGGAGCTGTTGCTAGGCTAATGCCACCGGTTGGACAAAATGTTACTTGTGGTAATGGCCCACCAATCGATTTAAGCATTGCTGTTCCACCTGCAGCTTCTGCTGGGAAGAACTTTAAAAACTTAAATCCGTGACTGGCTAATTTCATCACTTCACTTGGCGTTGCGGCGCCCGGTAGAAATGGAATATCAGTGCCTTTTGCCAGTGCTAAAAGTTCATCATTTACGCCTGGGCTCACCATAAAATCAGCACCTGCGGCAACTGATGCATCAAAGCTTGCTTTATCTACCACAGTCCCAGTGCCAACATAGGCTTCTGGTACTTCGGCTTTCATTAGCTTTACAGCTTCTGCAGCAATCGGTGTACGTAGTGTAATTTCAAGTGCTTTTAGACCGCCGTTATACAGCGCTCTTGCTAGTGGCGCTGCATCTTCTAAATTATCAATTACCACCACTGGCACTACCGGTGCCGATGATAATATTTTTTCTATGCTCATAGTGTGTTCCTCATACCCAGTTTGGCGAATTATTATTCTATTCCAAAGGCGCTAGCGCCCATGTCTGCGCTACTTACGATATTTCTAAATCCGGTGAACAACTCTCGGCCCGTACCAAACGTTAAGCTAGGTACGCTAAGTTGTAATTCACGTTGTGCTAATTCTTCATCACTTACATGTACTTTTAAGATACCTGCTGGTGCATCAAGAGTAATTAAATCACCTTCCTGAATCTTAGCAATAATGCCGCCTTCAACCGCCTCTGGTGCTAAGTGGATTGCCGCTGGCACTTTACCTGATGCGCCTGACATACGACCGTCAGTTACGATCGCTACTTTGTAACCTTCATCTTGCAAGGTTGCCATTACTGGCGTGAGCTTATGCAGCTCAGGCATACCTTTGGCTTTTGGACCTTGCTCTTTCAGTACAGCAATAAAGTCTTGGTTTAGCTCACCGCGTGTATAGGCTTCTTGTAATGCACTTTGTGAAGCAAATACTTTTGCTGGTGCTGTAACAACTTGATGCTCAACCGCAACCGCAGACACTTTGATCACGGCTTTACCTAAGTTACCAGTTAGTAACTGTAAGCCACCTTGTTTACTGAATGGGTTGTCAATTGGACGAAGTACATCTTCGTCTAATGAATTCTCTGGACACGGTACCCATTTAACTTTGCTTGGGCCTGTTGCGCTCGTCATGATCAGGTTACTGTCAGTATCTAAACGTGGTTCTTGGGTATACGCCTCGAGACCTTCGCCAACAATGGTTTTAACGTCATTGTGCAAGAACCCTGCACCAACGAGTTCTCTCATAAGGAAACCCATGCCGCCGGCTGCTTGGAAATGATTTACATCAGCAGAACCATTTGGATAAATACGTGTTAGCAGTGGCACCACTTCTGATAAATCCGACATATCTTTCCATGTCAGCTCAACGCCTGCCGCTTTGGCAATTGCCACTAAGTGAATTGCATGATTCGTAGAGCCACCGGTTGCTAACAAACCAACTAAACCATTAATAATGGTTTTTTCAGTTACAACATCCGCTAAGCAATTGGCATCTTTACTTTGAATCAATTGTTTAAGCATGGTTTCTACCGCATTACCGGTTAAACCATCACGCAACTCTGTATATGGATTGATGAACGAGCTACCAGGAAGGTGCAAGCCCATAATTTCCATCAACATTTGGTTACTGTTTGCAGTACCGTAAAACGTACAAGTACCCGCGCTGTGATAAGACGCACTCTCCGCTTCTAAAAGCTCATCACGGCTTACTAAGCCTTGAGCAAACTTTTGACGAATACGGGCTTTTTCTTTATTTGGAATGCCTGACTGCATCGGGCCTGCTGGCAAAAAGTACACCGGTAGATGACCAAATGATAAAGCACCAATTAATAGACCAGGGACAATTTTGTCACACACACCTAAGCAAAATACGCCATCAAACACATCGTGTGATAATGAAATAGCTGTCGACATCGCAATTACATCACGAGAAAAAAGCGATAACTCCATGCCATCACGGCCCTGAGTTACGCCATCACACATGGCTGGCACGCCGCCTGCAACTTGAGCTGTGGCATCGTACTTTGTAGCAATGTCTTTAATTAAATCTGGATAATCTTTGTATGGCACGTGCGCAGATAGCATATCGTTATATGAATTGATAATCGCTAAGTTTGGCTGCTCATCAGCTTTTAAACGTGCTTTATCGTCACTGCTACACGCAGCCATAACATGGGCGATATTGCCACAACCTAAACCAGAACGAACTCTTGTTTGTTTTTTTGCATGATTGATGCGTTCTAAATAGGCTTGGCGAGTAGCTTTACTGCGTTCAATGACGCGTTCGGTGACTTCTTGAATACGAGGATGTAACATAAAATTCGACTCATCTCTAAGGTTAGAGGATAAAGGCTCAGTGGCAAGTGCATACTCCACGAATGAACTTGCACTGAGCATCTTTGATTTACCCGTTCAAAGGTATACGTTGGCAGGTTGTCTCTCACAATCAACCTGACACCGGTGTCACTGTATTAACGCATGACTGTGACACCGGTGTCAACCCTATCCTATAAATTTAGTTTAAATATTTTAAATGACCAAATAATGAACGAAAATAATTTTTCATTAGGGGATCTAGCTTGGTCGCTAAATTGTGTTGCTGGAGTGCTAGAAAATGTGAGGAGTTTTTACTTTAACTTATTGATTATAATATCTTTTTATAATCTAAATGATATCAATCGTAAGTACCTATGAGCGGATAAAAAAACCCAGATAGCAACAACATGCAGACTGCTTTGTTAAGCAAAAAAATGCCCAAGTAAGCGTCACTCAAACTCGGGCAACTGTGAAAAGCCTTTATCTAACTTGTGCGGTAGACTCGCGTGTGATTAATCGCGCTTCAAGCGTAACCTGATACGGTTGCTCTTGCGGATCACCAATATGCTCAATCAGTTTAGTAACCGCTTGTTTGGTCATTTCTTCAACCGGTTGCGCTATGGTAGTAAGACCAGGCCAAATATGACGAGCAATTGGCGCATTATCAAAACCCGCGATAGAAATATCATCGGGTACTTTAAATTGACGTTGTGTTGCCAATTTTAATACCGCCGCAGCCATGTAATCATTTGATGCAAATACGGCGGTTGGACGTGGGGTTAAATCTAAAATGCTGCGCGCACTATCGACCCCAGAATGATAACTAAAGTTACCCTCTTCAACCAAACGTTCATTAAATTCAATGCCGTGCGTACTAAGCGCTCTGCGATAGCCTTTGAAACGCTGCTCAGTGGCACTGTGATCTGGGTGGCCTTTAATAAACGCGATCGCTTTATGGCCAAGCTTAATTAAGTGCTCAGTGATCTCAAATGCGCCCTGCTCATCATTACTGCGTACTGAAATTGAATCGTCTTCAAGCACTGCTGATGCAACTCGTGCATACGGAATTTTTTTACTTTTGAGAAAATCGACTAATACCTTAAAATCTGAAAATGGCGGCGTCAATACCAAGCCATCAAGACGAGAAGATTGTAGTAAATGCTCAATATTACTGATCAACGCATCACCACGTAAATCACATGGGTGGATCAACAAGTTATAGTTGTTTTCTTGACACGCAGCAAGCGCACCAGTTTGCACCCGAGTGATATAACTTTTACTCGGGTTATCGTAAATGCAACCAATAATAAAACTACGATTTTGCGCCAAACCTCTGGCGATCGGGTTAGGAGTGTAATCTAGCTCTTTAAAAACCTTAAGAACTTTTTCACGGGTTGCATCACTAACATTAGGTTCATTATTTAAAACCCGAGACACGGTTTTTTTAGAGACCCCGGCATAACTTGCAACACTATTTATTGTAACTTTCTTCATCCAACCTTCCCAATAACACCCCTATGAGCGATGTATTATGACTGCTCATTGACGTGCAAACATGCAGCAGCACCAATAAGTGGAATATTATCTTGTGTGACTAACGTCACTGGTATTTGGCTCACATACTGCGACATGATCCCTTTAGCACCAAAACGCTCAACAAAACGACTAGCAAGTAAACGAGCTTGCATACGCGGTAAAATACCGCCACCAATATACACACCACCTAACGCACCAAATGCCAGTGCTAAATCGCCTGCGACACTGCCAATCCAATCACAAAATTGATTTAACGTAGCATCGCAAATGGCACATTCACCACTATTTGCTAATTCGCTAATTTGTGCAGCGGTTAAATTCTTAGCATCGACACCTTTTACAGCCGCCATGGCTTGATACAAATGAGCAATACCCGGCCCTGAAAATACTGTTTCGACCGATACATGTGGCAATAGCTTACGTAACTCGATGATCAGCTGAGTATCTAATTCACTCACTGATGCCAATGTTATATGCCCACCTTCACAACTCAAAACAGCACGTGATTGGCTAGTACGCACTAAACACGCCGCACCAAAACCAGTGCCCGGACCCATGACTGCAATATTTGCATCAGTATCGGCTTGTCCTGCTTTAACTGCAATGTTTTGTTGTGGATCTAAATAAGGTGCTGCATAGGCAAACGCAGCAAAATCGTTGATCACTTCCAGTTGAGCTAAATTAAACTCAGCTTTTACTTGTTCGACACTAAAGTGCCAACCTAAATTAGTTAAATGTACTTGGCCTGCTTTTATCGGTCCAGCCACGGCTAAACACGCGCGTCGAGGTTGAATATGACTAACTTGAGATAAATAATGCGTTATTGCCGCTTCCAATGAACCAAAATTGGCACTGGGAAAAATGATATTATGCTCAATAACGAATTGTTTTTCTTGTAGGTTAAAAGCAGTAATTAAAGCAAAACGGGCATTAGTGCCGCCGATGTCGGCCACTAAGATAGGATCGAATTCTGAATTTGGCTTGGAGTTCATCGTGTTTTCTCTTTTGTCTAAGCGGTTTATATACTTAGCTATAACCGTGCTTATTATTGTAATTTCAATGGTCTTGCTATCGCTATGAGATAAACTTTGAGCTATCACCTCAAAGTAGTTACTCTAGTATAAAAAAATGCTGCCCAACTAAATGGGCAGCCAATACGTTTTGACAACAAAATGATAAAACACCCGCATTATGACACCGGTGTCAGGGTTGGATCAATAAAAATTTTAAATTACTGATAAATTACTGATAAATAGCTTGTAAAAATCAGCAAATAAACGAGAATAACACGAGTTATTTGCACTTTAGTTACTTGAAATAGTTAGGTTGTGTATGAAAGGTAAAGCTACATCGTTTGACATTGCACACTACGCAGGGGTATCACAATCCACTGTCTCGCGCGCCTTGCGCAACAGTCCATTGGTTAATGAAGAAACCCGCAAACGTGTTTTTGAGGTAGCCAAACAGCTTAACTATAAAGTCGACAAGAATGCGAGTAACCTTCGAACTCAACAAAGTAGTACATTGGCTTTGTTACTGTTTGAAGATCCCACAGCAGATGAATCACAAATCAATCCGTTCTTTTTAGCGATGCTCGGCAGCATAACGCGTGCTTGCGCAAAAGAAGGGTATGACTTATTGGTATCGTTTCAATCTGCAAGCTCAGATTGGCAAGCGGACTACGAAGACAGTCACCGTGCTGATGGTATTATTTTATTAGGTTATGGCGATTACATTGATTTTCAGCCTAAATTTAATACCTTGCTTGAACAAAACACCAAATTTGTTTGTTGGGGAGCAACGGTAGATAATCGTGCCGATTTAACAATTAGCTGTGATAACTATGGCGGCGGCCAACTTGCTGCTGAGCATTTATTGGCGCATAACCGAACTGATTGCGCATTTATTGGTGATGCATCTGATCATAGCCCTGAATTTTTTGCCCGTTTTAATGGCTTTAAAGACAAGTTAAAACAACATGCTATTACCTTAAGCGAGCGAAAAATAGCGAATGCGATTTCGACCGAAGAGTCTGGTTATCATGCCACACGTTCGCTTATTGCCAACAATATTACCTTTAATGCCCTTTTCGCAGCTAGCGATCTGATTGCTATAGGTGCAATACGCGCTTTAAAAGAAGCCAATATTAACGTGCCGAAAGATGTAGCCGTGATAGGTTTTGATAATATTTCGATTGCCAGCTATGTAAACCCGCCACTCACAACCATAGAGCAAAACACCACAATAGCAGGACAAATGCTAGTTGAAAACTTACTAAAACTAATTCGTGGTGAACAAGTACAAAGCACCCTACTAACACCGCGACTAATTGCACGAGGTTCCAGCTAACTACATATATTTTATTACATTATTTACGGTCTTTTGTCCTTATTTTTTTATAATTACACGCTAGGTCAACGTACTATTAACAGCCAATTCACACATTGATTTCACATTAGTTTTTTTTATCTGAAACTGAGCGTTTTTAGTGTAATTTCTCACTCGTCTTTTTATTAGTTTCTCTCTACAATCGCACTTTTATTTTTGCTCTTAAAAATTCAAGTGAATATCTTATGCTATTAACTATTGTTTATATTATTGGTATTACAGCCGAAGCCATGACCGGTGCGCTGAGTGCTGGGCGCAGAAACATGGATTGGTTTGGGGTTATGTTAGTAGCCAGTGCCACAGCAATTGGTGGTGGCAGCGTACGCGATATTTTACTTGGCAATTACCCTTTAACTTGGGTAAAACATCCAGAATATTTATTGATCACCTGCGTTGCCGGTATTATTACAACTTGGCTTGCAAAATGGGTGGTTAAATTTAAAGGCATTTTTATGCGTTTAGATGCCCTTGGGCTTGCCGCATTTAGTATTATTGGCTGCCAAGTGGGGCTTAATATGGGTTTGCACTATGGTATTTGTGTAGTCGCTGCTATTGTTACCGGCGTATTTGGTGGATTATTACGTGATTTAATTTGTCGCCAAGCGCCGCTAGTATTACATCATGAGCTTTACGCCAGCGTAGCGCTGATTGTAGCTTGTTTATATCTAGCACTACACCACTACAACATTGATGACAACATCAGCGTTATTACAAGCCTAGTTGTAGGGTATTTAATACGCATGGCATCGGTACGCTTTAAATGGCGCTTACCTACGTTTAGTTTATTAGAACCAGCTAATTTGAAAAATGAACAGTAAAGGCAGTCGTTTATTAACCCCTGCTCTTGAGCTTTTCAATAGTCCAATTACTTCTTAGGCTATTGAAACAGCCAAAAAATATTATTTTCATACGTTAAAACTAAATAGTTTTACAGACTGTTTTATTTTGAAAGTAATTATTGAGTAATAAAGATTGCAATAAACTTGTACCACTTGATGTTGCCCAATATAAACCAATAGCAGAGGGGAAGTTTATTAAGGTAATAACACAAATCACAGCTGGAATAATAAATAATAAGGTACTGGTTTGCTCAGCAGTTCCAGGCATCATCGCCATAGAAAAATAAGTGATCACACCCACCAACAATGAAAGTGCAATATCGGGTTTTGCTATGCTCGCAATCCACGCAAACTTACTATTAAACACGATTTGTTGAAGAGCTTGAAACGTACCAAAGCCAAATAAACCTTGACCTGCCATATTTAACACACTCTTTTTATCAATAAATTTAATGTTGTGCTTTTTATAGAGCGCCATTGTAGATTTAGCTATTGCACTGGGTTGATCTTTATATTTGTTTTTTATTTCATCAAGCTCAGGCTTTAATACAGCTATCGCCTTTTTGTTACTAACGGTTTTGGCCATCGCTAACAAATTAATCGGCATTAAAACTAAGCGACCAATTAGTGTAAATAAAATAATAGCTAAAGCTTGGCTTAGCCCGACTTCTTGAGTAAGAAAGGCGATAGACTGCACGATAAAGCTCGTAAAAAAATTCCAAAGTTCCATTTAAACTTCCCTTTCAGTTTGATGTATTAAAAGTAAACATCTCGACATATTATGTCAAGATGTTTATTAATGTTCATTATCGCGCTGATGGATCTTTTTTAATGATATTTAACAAATAAAGCTATTTTTTATCATGATAAAGACATTTAAACGTTTCTTACTTATGAGCTATATCGAGTTTCTAAAGCTGAGCAAAAAACCTCAAGTAAGCGAAGATTGGGAGCTAGTTCAACTCTCGATCACTTCTTGCTGGTTAATATTTACACAAGAAATTCAACTGAATTATTCACTGCAGGGAAAATTAACTAATTTTATATTAAGATCGTTTTCTACCTCAACCCAGTACTTAACGTTCTATATTTCACACAGCCTTTGAAACTAATTTCTCCTTAAAAAATCATCAGCATGTTGTGAATCTGCTTTTAAGTAGATGACATTTCCTTTAGTAAGCCCAGAGGCGGATAAGCAGTAGTCGTAGTAATAAATAGCAATGTTGTCTGTGATGCTCAGAACAACATTTTTTAGTTATTTCACATCAAATCATGAACTTAAATGACACCATCAGTACTTGATAGCATATAGTTATTTAATAAGAGGGTGTTGCAAGCATAGGGTAAGTAAATAAGAAAAAGTGAAACACATTAACGAGCCAATGGCATAAAATAGCCCACTCTAAACGCTGAGTTTTATAAAAAATGTATCCATAGCCAAAACCTGCAACAGCTGCCACTAGCATGTAACTAGCTCCAGCTGAAAAGTGTGCGAGTGAAAATAAACCAGTAGTGATCACAGGTGCTAGTAATGCAAACCGAGCCGAGGTTATCACTTTCGAAAGCTTAGTTTGTATTATCCCTCTAAATAACGCCTCTTCTGCAACGCAGGTAAAAAATAGATTAATTGCTATAAATAAAAACCAAAATTCGGGTACTTTAGGCGCAAACTCCATAAGGCCCAATATTAAAGCAGTGATGAGTGCAGCTAAAATCGTGATGGCAATAATCGAAAGTGGATGCCCTACGCTTATTGGTTTTAGCGTTTTATTTTTTGTAAAAAAATAAGCGCTCAGCATCAAACCCGCTAATGCTTTATCGAAATTAGCATACAGGGTAAATGCAATCGCATTGCTAGTAAGCTGTTCATTAACAACAATAGGCTGGTTATTAAAACCGGGGAACCAATGTAAGGCTAAACCAAGTGAGGCTATTACAAACAAAGGCGTTAAGATACGGCGTATTAACGCAGAGGTTGCAGATACCGAAAAGTGCAATAAGCCTAAATAAAACACAATAACAACAACTGCGTATAAGTTTATATATTCCTGATAATAGGCAGTTATAACACTTAGCAGCAGTAAGTATTGCCAAATTGGTTGGCGTAAAATTACTATCTTACAAAATGGAAAAACGCATAAAATAGATAGCGCTAGGAAACAAAAAGCCATGAATGTGTAATCTTATGTTTTAGATTTTAAAAAGGCTTTTTACTTTAATTAACGCCTTTTTCAGATCCGACCAGTTGTATGGTATTTATAAAAGTAAAAAAGTTCTATCCGCTTTTTGCATTTAATATCAATGATACAAAGCACTATAAATGGCATTAGTATCGAAATAAATAACATCATTGAAGTACCAATAGCGCTAAAAATAGGGCTACTACCAGTAACTACGTCCCATTGCTTACATCTGGAAAATTATGGCGATTTTAAATTCAGTGCTAGTAAGTAGTAAAATGCGGAAAGCGCCAGATACTTGAAGATAGCTATTGACGCCATAACTTATTTGTTAGGGCTGTGATTCAAGGGACTGCTTTTCTTTGAGGTAAAGATAAAGTGGAAGCCCAAACGACACACCCACAAACAACGTGCCCAGCACAGCAAAATATCGATATGTCACTTTATTTCTGTGACCATCGACAATGATAAAACCCACCAAAACAACGGCAGACACTACAACATCAAGCCAAGCAAATACGCTAATAGAATTTGTCACCGCGTCATTAAACAAGAGACCAAGATCTAAACCATTTGTAACTAGCCAAGGAACAAAGGCGCCATAAGGTAGTAAAATTCCTAATAAAGTAAGAACCAGATAAAACCTAACCATTTCACCATCCTTGCAACTGTTTTTAGTAAGCCCTAATGAATCTGTAGAATAACTCGTTTTTAATTTATTTTTATTATTGTATCAACCATAGCCGAATTTCTATTTTGATTCAATCGTTTAGTGATTAACGGCTTTTGAAGTGGTTAGTGTGATTTGATGTTTTTTAATATGAACCAAATAATTACAACTCCAAACTACCTAGTGAAATAAGAGACGCCCATTAACTATCAAAGATATGACATAAATTATTAGTCTTTCAAAATACCCACCATAACAACTCTATTGCAAAAACCTTTAAAATAGTTAAAGTGTTGTTCCGTTTTTTTTTATAAAAACCCCTGATTAGCTATAAGGCTTATAAAAAATGAAAAAGATATGTGTGTTACTTATTTTACTCATCGCCAGTGTCGCTAAAGCCGATGACATTAGTCAATATAAGTTCTATGCAACAGACAACTTCAGAGATGATCAGCAACCGGAGTTTGCCGCTTATATAAAAAATGGCGATCCTTGTATTCAGGTTAAAAACCTAACAACCCATAAAGAGGTCCGCTTTTGTCAGATCACCAAAGGCATTAATTTAGCTGATGATCCTAACATCTACCCTTTTGAAATGCATTTTTCAGGTCACCGATTATATTTCTTTGTTGCTGCCTATTGGGCTGATCAAGCTTGTACTATAGAACTGTCAAATATGACGATTAGTTGTGAGCTAAAAAACAAACCCAAAAAGGAAGAAGACGTTAAAGCAGAGCACCAAAAAGCGGTAAAAAAGAATGAGGTTGTCATCCCTCCTGCTGTTAAACATATAGAGTTTGGCAATGTAAAAGAAGCAGAAGGTCTGTTTCGTCTTATTCTTAATAATTCTGAAATGAACCCATGTTTTACCATTGAGCATTACAGTACATCCCTATTTGATGGCCCAACAAACATTAAACATGTTTGTAGTGCCATAAATAAAACGGACGACTCAATCATTGATCTTATAGGAAAAGACGGCAACTGGTGGTTTGAAAACTTTAATTGGCAAGGTAATAACTTAGCATTTGAAATAAATGCTATGGGGGGGAATTATAAATGTGAATTACCATTACCATTTACCGAGCAATCTGAAGCCTTATGTGTAAGATAAATCACATATTTGTGCAATGTAATCGCCACTCGAAGATTATTGGTTATATTTTATCAGTTTAGAGAGCTCACTTTGAGTCCCATTAAGCTCAGCTTTTTATTTGCTGCCTACCAAATATGCCCAAGATGCGCCCGTGTAAGTCAAAAGTTGGGCGCGCAATTCACATAAGCGATTTAAATTAACGAGACTATGAAGTTGTTTAACATTAAAAAACTGTACTACTATCATGTCTTTCATTGTGCTTTATTTTCAAGTGGTTGCTTCCCATTGCAACCAATCAAAATCATGTTCGAGCATTTCCTTATTAAAATCTAAAAATGTTGAGCCTTCATTTAATAAGAACTGTCTGCGCTCGTCATTTCTCATATAAGCAGTCCAGTAAGGCAAGTAATTGGGATTATCAATACCAAAAATCAGTTCAAAATCCACTACATTTTCCTGCATTTCATCAAGCATTTTATTAGTTAGCCTAGGCATTTTACACCTTCAATACGAAAACCATTTTAGACCCAACAAACAAATAGAAGTAGATGGGTTTGTTAATTTATAATTTTTCCGCCGACGCGACCTGAAATATTAGTAATTTCTATGGCGAAAGAACAATCCGTATACGTTGTTAGTTTTAAGAAGATGACCTCTTTCTTGTAACTTAACGTTAATCGATAAGCTTGGTTACCTTAAGAGACAAAGCCATTTAATTTTAATGTCTTTTCAAATTCTACAGCTCTTTTTAAATCATTAATTGATACTTCATAGAGATTGTCGGAATTAAAATTAAACTCAATTGTAAGGTTGGTAGTTCCTATATGCACACACGTTTTATAGCCAAAACATTCACATTGGGCATTATATTCAATCCATTTTTTTGTGCCATTTAATACTATTGGCGGTGGGCACCATTGTTTAGGTTCTTCATTATGGACTGTATGACAAACGCCTAACCGTTCTAAATAATTTAACAACTGAGCTTCATTTTCTGCTTCAATAATAGCATTAAGTTCAAAACGGTCGTTATAGTGCCCACCTTTGGGACTTTTAATTTTAAAAATATTACACTTTTTAAGCTCAGTTTTAAACTCTTGAGAGTACATTGATATCCCATTAACCCTATTATTTATGAAGAAATTTTAGATAAATACAGCTCATAAAAAGTAGTTTCCCCACCTAGTTAAAAAGTGAAGGCTACATAAATGAAACTAACGAGCCTAAAAAATGACTCGTTTTAAATTTATTTTACTGCTGAACAACCATAATCAAATTAATCTTTTGATTCAATTTTTTACTAGTTTCTCCTTGGTTCGTCATTATAGTACTTAAGGATTTTTTATGGAGCTAAGAACTCATTTTTTTATTTACGATTTTATGCAATTATTTGATAGCATTAAATAAACCCCACTTGCTAGTGTCTACCTCATTAGTCTCATCAAAGCATTCAGATGTAATTTGAATCGTATTTCCATCAGGATCAAAGAACCTTGCTACATATCCACTTGGCTGACTCCAAACCATTTCAAATTTTACGCCAAGTGAAATAAGGCTATCGCAATAGGATAAAAAGTTAGTTTTTACTTCATAGCCGAAATAGCTCAATCCGGTAGGATTTCCGTGTGAAGTTAATAGCCATATTCCGGCATTATCATTTTCAGGAAAGGTTAGAACACAGTCCAGCTCCTTAAATTTTAAAGTCTTATGATAAAAATTAAATAGTCGGTCATAATCATCTGTAAATAAATATACGTTAACCATGAGTAATCTCTGTTTTTTGTAAGCCCAAGCGGGATTTTAAACTGGTGCTTAACGCCCTGTTAGAGCATTCCCGCCTTGTAGCTCTGAAGATTAATCGGCGGTAACTCCATACACTTTTGGTGATACTGATAAAGGAATATATTCTCAGTATAAGCGGGGTTATCAGTTTCATATATATCAATTGAAATTGAACCGTAAGTTTTGATGATATAGTTAAACCTTCTCCAATATTCTTTAGATTCATTACTGATTTGGTCAATGTAGCGTTGATATAAACTGCCATTAGCTTTGCCAATATAAATTATTGGGCTGGATCCCCTAACTCTAGGAATATCTGCGACAGAACGCCAAACATAGACAATACCCTTAGGACTTCTTGCATGTTGAAGCAGTTCTTTATACTGCAACTTAAAGTCGTCCTCATTTGCTGCAGAAATTATTTTTGGTACTGTTGTAACACCTTTAACATGCTTACACTGCATCTTTATCTCCTTGACACTCTAACGTCTTAAACAGTTGAATAGGCGCTAACTGGGCACAAATAACGTGTTAACACACAATTACGGGCCAAAAATATATTTCCCTTCGGAAACTTCAACATTTGGTGGCCTTTTGTGCTTTTTGAAGTAATCATACCCCTCCTTGAGGTTAAGCCAAAATGAATACCATTGATTTGATTTGTATTTAGAAAGAGTTTCAGGCTCCAGCTGAAATGGAAAAGAGTGAACCCTAAAAAATGGCTGACCAGATTGTAAAGCAGCTACACCTAAGGCATAAATTTCATTTATATAAGTGTCTGTCATTGCGTAGCATCCAATTGATACACAATTACCGTGAACCATTAATGCACTTCCAGTGCGCCCGTGATTACGGTCATAAGTATTCGGGTAACCCAAGTTAAATGAGAGATGGAACTTGCTCCAAGGGTTCAAACGAGCAGAATTTACAAAATAAAAACCCTCAGGGCTTTGATTGTCACCTTCTCTGAGTTTAGGGCCAAGCTCCCCTGAGAATGTACATATTTCATAACTTTTAAATTTTGAAAAAACGCCTTCACCGGCCTCAACCCAAACTTCGAGAACACCTGGATCTTTAAAAATACGAATGAATATGGGTGCCCCATATTTTAGATCTTTCTCAGCGAGTTCTTTTTTTAATTGAGCTTCTATACCTGAAATCGCTCTCTCAGCTCTCGAACTTGTTGGAATATCAGTAGATAGAGCTTTGGTGCTTGTAAATATAGATACCAACAGCAGGATATTTTGGAGTGCTCTCATTCTGTGCTCTTATTAGGCATTTTACGGACCCCAATAATTAAAATAATAAGTTGTGCCCTCTTGGACAGTGATACCCATCCATGTACCACATTCAATGGTGTGATCTCCAGGTTCAACTTTACCTTTATTATTAAGGCTGTGTGGCCATTTTTTATTGTCTACGAATAACGGCCCACAGAGACCCCCGTTGTCATCTTCGATAATCAGATAAGTTTCCCCATCTGGTGATGATTTATATTTACCTCTTAGTTCGTATGTGGCATTTGGGTCTCGGCTCAAATTATTCTCAACCGCGAGTGTCACGACGACAATAAACAATAATAGAAATAAGATAAGAACAAATTTTATATATTTCTTCAATGTTAATCCTATTGCCTGACGCCCCGCTTACCCGTAAATACTGCGCAGAACGTTTTTGTTTTAAGTAGCCGTTTATCTACAGTTTTAAGTCCAATAGTCATGACCAAAAGAATCAGCGAGCTTCTCGATTAATTCAGATACATTTGGTATCAATGCAGATGCTTGTTTGCGTATATCTCTACGCTCAAATTTTACTTGGCAATAAACCTCTTCGCAATCAGGATCTCTTTCACGCGCATAGATAAGGTTTTCTTTTGCCTCGATTTCCAGCTCCCAACCTTGATCAACATCCCAGTAAACTTCCCCATCTTCGGTAGATGTTAGATTATCTAACACATTCTTACCTTCGCTGAATCTATCATGCCAAGCAAAGCTAATTATAAACTCTGAATTAAAGATAACTGGACGATTCCAAAAGTAAGTGCTTTTTGATATGTCTTTTTTATACTCGAGATATTTCTTCGATACATCTACGTAATGTTTTATTAACTCTTCTTCATTACCAACTATATCCGAAAAGAGAATTAAACGTCCCGTTCTTCGTAGCTTTGGTTGATATAGTGGCACCAGCATCTGTTCGTATTCTTCGGGTGTAAACCCATTGTCAGGGCCAAAATAAAATTTTTCATTAGCCATAAAGCCAATATCTACTTTTACATTACTTTGTAATGTTGCAGATTTTTTCCAGTCATTCATAGTACTTCGACCTACTTATTTGCCTCTACTAAATATTAGAGAAGACAACTGGGGAAAAAGACTTTTCGGACTTGAACAAACATACCTTGTTATGATCCTACTCAGAGATTACACTTACAAACCTTTGAAAAGTAATATTAATTCCCTCAATTTCGTTACAATCCACCATGAAGTAATCTTGAATTTCAGAATTAACTCCTTCATTAAGAAGCGCAACAAACACTAAGCCCCAATAAAGTAAATTAGAGCACCAGATACTAGGTTCTCCAATATTCTTAATTGTCTCCAGTGCTCTAGCGGACATATCCTGACTTGCGATTGGTATAAATTTTTCTTTCTTCTCAATCATGTAAGGAATAGCTGTATATTTATTACATTGAGAGATTACTTTTAATCGCTGATCATAATCAGTCTTAGATATAGTTTCTGAGTTCTTTATTGCAATATCTTTATAAAAACCAAACAAGTATATACTAATCAGTTTATCCTGAAGTCCGATTTCCTTGCTTTCGCTTAAAAGAAACTTACTAAATTTTTTATAAGCCTCAATCAAAGCAATAAAACTTCGTTTTGATGTTATCTTCGGAAGACGACCACCAGCTAACACTAAATGATTGAAGTACAGTTCTGACAATACCTGGTCATCTATTTTTATTTCCTTCTCAACGCGTTTTAAAAAGGAAACATCACTTAACACTCCATCCCCTTCATCAAACAAATCAAGTAATAAGTCCTGATTAATTGGGTATGATATCAAAATTTTCGATAGCGGCTCAGCTTTCGAAAACTCAATACTTGTTCTACTAAGTCGCTTTTTTTTACCTAAATCACTAAACCCCATGGTTACCCTTTGTTATGAGCACTCATCGACATGCTGAGTTTTTTAATTGATAGTTCAACCATAGCTGAGTTCCCTTTTTGATTCAATTGTTTAGTGATTAACTACTTTATCAGTCGCATGTGTGATCTGGTATAGTTTTAAAGAGCATTTTAAAAAGAAATTACACCCGTTTGAATTGTTTTTTTAAAGTGGTAGAAGCTTACCTTCTTAATGTATCGTGTTTGCAGATTTTCTATATTATGAACTAAGCAATACAGTTGCCACAGTGTGAAGTGAAGGCATTCACTTTCGTTTGTCCGCGTAAGGTCAATTTGTTCATACCTTTGTTAACTGTAATATTGCGCTTTTTACCCCAAGAAAAGTTGGTTAAATACACTGAGCCGTTTGCTGTTCTTTTATAAAAAGTTGTCATCGCCCCATAGGGCTGTCTATTTTGACTTTGATTATTATAGCTAACGGTGGATTTAGATCATTGGATCCGACGTAGGATAAGAATGTGCTACTGGCGGCAATGGCGCTATTTATAAGGAATAGCACGCACCAAAGTACGCAGTTTAATGAAATTGGGGGTCAGTGAGAGACTAGCCATAGCATGTGGTATCACCAGCAAGGGGCCTTGTCGAAGTTCAAAAACAAAAGGAATTAACATTGCGATAGGCAATGACTATCTAGCGTCACAAGGTTTAGCGTCATTAAGAGATATTTGGATCAATATTCACTACGGGAGATGAACCGCCCATTGCACTTCCTACTAATAAAAAGCGCATGATGGGTGGTGTGGGGGCTGGAGGTTAGAGACCTCCGGCTACCCGATTAGTGTTCGATTACAATTCACTCGCACATCGGTAACTTTTGCTGCTCTTAGCTAACTCTATCATTTTTCGATTAAAGCTTAGCGCATACGATATTGCTTTAGATTCTAATTTGTCATGATTTTTACAAACCATTGAATCAGAACCTACCCATAATATATCCCATTCAGTTTTCAAAATTAAACAACGAGTCATTGATATATTTTTGAATGCCGGTCTAGTCGGGACAAAACCATTAGAGACAGCTATGAATACAACCCCACTTTTCGTATGCTTATGTTTGGCATCTTTAGCAGCGTTTTCAACTACAAAGTTTTTACTTTTCTCTTCGAAAGAACAATCACTCCCAAAAGCAAAAAATGGAATTAAAAGGGAAATAATCGCCAAGACTCTCATGATTATCCTAGTACACTAACGCTTTGCTCACCGGAAAATTAGGAGCGCAGCGAGTAATTTTTCCGAGTGCAGCAACTTGTTATATTCCTATTCTACTGCGCTTAAAAAGTTGGGATATGCGGAATAATCATATTCGTCCCCCAGTAGTTTATCAGAGGCCTCTTTTACTCTTTTATTGATATATTTATTGAAGCTTCGCCCATAAATTTGGCCATTACTATTGATTCTTTCAATTAGATCAATCATTTCGGTTTCTTTGTATTTTTTAAGAACGGGTGAAATAAATTTATTATAGCGAGTCTCTGCCGAGTCAAAGCTTCCACTTTCTCCGTAATAAGCATTTCTTAATATTCTTACTCTCGATTTCCATTCAGGAGAATCAGAAAGCGTAAATAAATGCACCAAATCTGATTTTAATATACTGCCCCCATCATCAAGCAAATAAGCAAGAAGTTCATCATGGAAATCAGCTAAGCTATCATATTGAAAGTTTGAATAATAAAAATCTCTCTCTTTTTTTCCAACAATATCATCAACAATTATCGTGGCACTTTTGTTTAGCTTCTTATATATCTCAGGATTTCGAGAAAGCAGCTTAATTAAGGCCGAAACAGTCTTTCTTTCCTTTGATATATCAGAGAAGTAATCAATTTCTTTGCCAATCATCTCAAGCGCTTGGGAAGAGTGTTTTTTATATAGGTAGCTTAAAGTTAGGAAGTTTATGTTTCTATTGCTTGAAGCTCGCTCATTCTCCATTTTAAAAACAAACCTCCATAAAGACCTAAACACCTCCATTTCGACTTTTGATGTCATTTTTGAAAAAAATCTACTTTCTAGGTAATGTTTAAGCTTACTTTTATCATCTTCCAAGTACTCTTTGGATGCTTCCAAATCCTCAACTAAATTACCGACAATATCTTTAGAGAAAAAAGGAGGTTTTGACAAAACACCATCTACAGAATTTACTATTAATGATCTCACTGTTTCTCTATTTGGTCTATGCAGCTCCAAGTTTGAGTCTAATACAGGGTGCGCAGATAGGTTTCTCTGCTGATATAAGTATTCCAAAAAACAAACGTTATCAGAGCTTAATAAGTTTGTTCGTTTTGCTACTTCTTCAACAAGCTTCAACTCCCACTTTGAACTTTTTCTGTCTTTTGATTGAATATCTATCATTTCTTTTAGGATGGCTTTTGCTGACTTATCTTCATGTAAGTCTACTAAGTCAGTAAGTTTGAAAACCAGATCAATAACAGTTACCGACCAAAGCATTACGGTAGCGGAGCGGAAGCTCTTATTATTATACGAACTAACTATCTCTTCAAAATAGTCCATTGTTTTATGATTATAAATTTTTTCACTTAAAGCCTCTAATGAAAATTCGTTCAAGCTAAACTCCACTATTTAAATACTGTACGGGTTCTGTCTAGGAATATAGACATAATGACTCCCACACGGTGTTAGCCTCCGCTTTTCGTGGGTTAGCTTAATTCAAAGCCAGAGCCATAATTAGTTTGTCTATCAACTAAACAGCAGAGGCTAACATGAATAAACATAGCATACTTTTTATCGGACTTGATACACATAAAGAATTCAATGAAGTCGCCTATATTGAAGAACATAGAGGTGCACAACCTGTTCACCTTGGTCGATTTTCCTCTTCCAAAGTTGCCGTTCAAAAGCTTGTTCGTCAGTTTGAATCTAAATACCCTGGCGCAACGCTACATTTTGTTTATGAAGCAGGCCCTTGTGGTTATTGGATTTACAGATTAATCACAAGCCTTGGCCATTGCTGTTATGTGGTTGCCCCGTCTCTTATTCCTAAAAAACCAGGCGAGAAGATTAAAACCGATAAACGTGATGCCCTTAAGCTCGCTAAATTACTTAAATCTGAAGATTTAACACCTATCTATGTTCCCGAGCCTGAAGATGAAGCTGTACGTGATTTATCTCGTGCACGCGAAGTGGCCATGAAAGATTTAAAAGATGCTAAATATCAATTAAAAGCACTGCTGCTTCGTAATAATATTAATTACAAAGGCACTGCAAATTGGTCACAAAAACATTTACGTTGGCTCACTGAGCTTGTGCTTCCACACCCAGCACAGCACATCGTCTTACAAGAGTTTTTACAAACAATTACCGAGCGAATAAGTCGACTTGAACGATTAGATAATGAACTTACACATCACGTTCATCAATGGCGTTATTATCCCGTTGTTAAAGCAATACAAGCAATGCGAGGTGTTCGTTTGTTGGTCGCCACCGGTGTTGTTGCTGAGCTTGGCGATTTAACGCGCTTCGATCATCCCCGTAAATTAATGAGTTATCTCGGTCTTGTACCCAGTGAACACTCGAGTGGTGGCAAACGCCATATTGGCGCTATCACAAAATGCGGAAATGGCCGAGCAAGACGCCTACTAATTGAAGGCGCGCACACTTATCGCTATGCAGCAAATATATCGACAGATATGCAAAAACGACAAGAAGGTTTACCAAAGGACATTATTGATATTGCGTGGAAAGTACAACTTAGGCTCTGCAAGCGCTATAAAAAAATGATAGCCAAAGGGAAACACTACAACCTGGTTGTCACCGCAATTGCCCGAGAAATGATTGCGTACATATGGGCCATTGCTAAAGAAGTGGTACTTACGCCAATGAATACAAAACTTAGATTGGCAAGAGTACCCGCATGATAAACGAATTAGAGTTAATGCATAGGATCAAGCATCGGGTGTGGCACAACCACCGACGGCGTTAGGATGGCAATGCAGCTAACGCTGCATTGAACCACGAACATAGACTGAAGACAGGTGCCACGACGAACTAAGTAAGGTTTGCTCTGTTACTAGAAATAGTAATAACCAACGAATATCAGCAAGATAACCGACGACATTACTTGCTTCATCTTATGTATTAACTCGCTCTAATTCGAGCTGAAGTAATTATGGCTTAAAAAGTTAGGCAAGGATCAGTGTGTTTAACTTGACAGTGGGAGTCATACCAACGCCCACTTAAGCGGACAAAAATTGTTGGTTAAAATGTGAAACGAAGCGGAACCTAACCAACTGTTTTTGTTCCGTTTGAAGTGTTTGTTAGGCGTCTACCTCTACTTTCCACCATTTAGGTCTTTTTGAAATATAGGAATGCTTTTTTGGAGCGAGAGCTTTAAGGCTAGGACTATCAAACACACCCAAGACAATAGCAATTGTAGGATCATCGTCCACAGCTCCAATAGTACTGCCACAGTTAGAACAAAAAGCCCTAGAAGAATAATCAGAAGAGCGCCATTTAGAAGGTTCGCCACCAGCTCCAGTCCAAGTTATATTTTCTTTTGGAAATTCAACCCATGCTTGTGTCAATGATCCAGAATGACGTTGGCATTGTCGACAAGAACAAGTATGGGGCTTTAATACTGGGCTTTTTGCAGAAAATCTAATGTCCCCACAGAGACAACCTCCTTCATAAACTTTACTTTTCAACATTTAAGAAACTCCTAAAGTTTGCAACAATTACGCCTAACGCCCCAATAAGCCGACGCAATGAGCGCAGCGAGTTGAGGTCGGATTGATTGGATTGTTAGCAGTTGATTGCTTGTACAATATTTTCTGTAACCTTTTTAAAATTTATTTCTGAAGTCTTAATCGCTTTACCATTTACTAATGGTGTAGGCGGTTTAATTTTGACATTGTCACGCTCGTATATCTGTGGTGCCTCAACGAAGAGGTAGTATTGGTCGTACTTCTTACAACTAAATAGCCCAATACCGCTGCAAACTTCTTTGATACGCTCATCTTTGATTAGTGGCTCAGCAATTATATTTTCAGTTAAACCTGATACTTCCACTGACATCGAAGAATCATACCATTCAACTGTACTTCCTTCGGGAACGACTAATGATAGATAAACAGCCCTAGCATTTAACAAAACTTTGAACTTAGTCGCTGGGTCGTCGTAAATGAAATTTAAAGGAATTTGACCGCATCCATCTTTTGAAGCTTTTCCAAACTCTCCCTCCGGTTTCATAAAAGTAATTTCATGAACTGCGCATCCAACCGTGAGATGTAGAAGAAATAAAATAGTTAAAATACGCAAGTCGGCTCCTTTAGACTGCTAACAGCTTATTGAACACCACTTTGGGGGATTATAACACCCCAAAACGGCGTATATTACATAGCTCAATAATTCCACTAAATAACTCAATTGTAAACATGTAATTACGTGCTATATAAAATAACTCTTGTGCAATTACACCAAAACGACTTTTAATAATGTTATTGGACAAAACACTAATAACTGTCTATACATGGCTGTGTTGTAGTTGAGTGTGGGTATAAAAAATTCATATCATAATGCCTCTTTTATCCATGTTTGATCTGAATACTCAGTGTTATCTTCCATAAACCTAAACCAGCTTAAATAATTCTCAATG
>NZ_JACJEZ010000063.1:0-23453 GCF_014164365.1 Pseudoalteromonas sp. SG43-6 | reverse complement strand
ATTATATTCAGTTTTACAATTACAAACGTAGGCATTCTACGCTTAATTATATGACGCCACATCAGAAATATAATGAATTAAAAAATGCCGCTTAGAATCTCTACAGAATTTGTTGACCATTACAGGTCTTCCCATCCAGATTGTCATTTGCCGCTGCATCAAAAGCTTTGGTTAGACCCAAACCGACGAGCATTTGATAAAGAATTTGAAGACGAATTTGATAAAAAAGAGTGGCAAGGTTTAGTTGCCGCCGACTTCTCTCGCTTTTTAAATGGCGAACTAGAGAAAAACGCCGATATTGCCACAGGCGATGTTGAGTTTGTGCAGTGGAAAGTGCTCACCGCGCAAGAACTCAGGCTAGTGCAAGACGATGTAAAGGGAGCCTTCTAATGGATAAACTACTCGTAATAAGACATCTCAATGTCGAAGGCGCGAATGCCATTGCTGGTTTAACGTGGGGCTTCCCTGCCATGACCAGCTTTTTGGGGTTAACCCACGCCTTGCAAAGAAAAGTCCAAGCCCGTGTTTCTGATAGATTAACACTGACAAGCTGTGCAGTGATTTGCCATTCCAGCCAAGTGCAGTCTCATAGTAACAACATGAGTCGAGAAAATTATTTTGCCCTAACACGTAATCCTCTTACCAAAGATGGAAGTACCGCCCCCTTTAACGAAGAAGGCAAAATGCGTATGGAAGTGACGCTCCTGATTGCACTATCTGGCCCGACGCCACCATCGGTTGAGGACGAGCTTGCTGAATGTATCGAAGACACTTTGGCGGCATCAAGAGTTGCTGGTGGCACAGTGCAGAGTATCGGCAGTGTTGAACTCATTAAAGATATTGGCGCAATAAATCGGGAGCCAGCTACGCGAAAATCCTTCTTACGCAAGTTGCTTCCAGGGTTTGCTTTAGTCAGTCGTGACGATGTACTGAAAGACCATATAGAACAAACGCAACAAGCGCCGTTAGAAGCATTTTTAGATTTTAGCACCCGCAAAATGTCTTCTAAACCAAAAGGTGACAAAGCCGAATGGACGGTGGATAGACTGGATTACACCGGATGGCTCAAGCCAATCGTGGTCGGCTATCAAGGAATATCCGATTTGTACGAAGCAGGGCAAGTCGCAAACGTGCGAGATCGTTCTTGTCCGGTGCAATTTGTCGAATCGATTTACTCTCTGGGCCAATGGATCAGCCCACATCGAATAGACGATTTGAAGCACCTTTTTTGGCATCAAGAATATCAAGCAGACAACGCGCTTTACCTTTGTAAAAACGATTACCAACCAGAAACCCCGATTTTGTTAAACAACGAAACAAACCAAACCATTGAGGAGAAATAGCATGGCAGCATTAAAAACAGCATCAGTATTGGCATTCGAACGTAAACTGGCAAATTCAGATGGTTTGTTGTTCGCAGGGAATTGGATTAAGCCAGACGGTGAATGGAAACCGATAGCACTACAAGAAAAATCGGTACGAGGCACGATCTCCAATCGACAAAAAAATGCCATTTTGAAAGACCCAGCAAAGTTAGACCAAGAAGTAAATAAGGCTAACTTACAAACAGTCGATACGGCTGCTTTACCGTTTGATTGCGACACAGTTAAAGTTGTATTTAGTTTACGAGTATTGGGCGATCTAGCAACGCCTTCTGCGTGTAACAGCCCAGACTATCAAGAGGTATTGAGTAGCACTATTCAGTCTTACATTGCAGAACAGTCTTTTTCCGTGTTGGCGCATCGTTATGCTTCCAATATTGCTAATGGCCGCTTTCTATGGCGTAACCGTGTTGGTGCAGAAGACATCTCAATTCGTGTGACGCAAAAGAACAAAGCAGGAAACACCAAGTGGACTTTCAACGGATATGACCTAGCGCTGCGCGATTTTGATTATCAAAGTGATGACTTAAAAGCCTTCGCTGACCAAATTCAAAAAGGCCTGACCAGCGATACCTTTACCTATTTCCAAATTGAAGCCTTTGTAAAACTGGGTGAAGGGCAAGAAGTCTTTCCGTCACAAGAATTGGTATTAGATCCTGAAAAAGATAATAGTAAAAATCAGAATCGTAAGAGCAAGGTGTTGTATCACGTAGACGGCACCGCCGCTTTACACTCGCAAAAAATCGGCAATGCTATTCGCACAGTAGATACTTGGTATCAAGGCTCTGAAGAGATTGGCCCTATTTCTGCCGAACCATTTGGCTCCGTTACCAGCCGTGGTAAAGCCTATCGTAGTAACAAGGATGACTTTTATACCTTGTTTGATAAGTGGATGGAAAAAGGCCAAGCGCCAGACACCGAGCAACAACATTACGTTATTGCGAACCTAATTCGTGGTGGTGTGTTTGGCGGAAAGTCTGACGCGTAAGGAGAGGTTATGGATTACTATCTGGACATTACCATCTTGGAAGACCCCGAATTCACCAAACCTATTTTGATGAATGCACTGTTTAGTAAGCTACATCGTGCCTTGGTGGAAGTCTCTCAACATGACATCGGAGTGAGTTTCCCAAATGCTAGCAAAAAAAACCTAGGAGGCAAACTTCGTATACATGGCTCACAAGGTCGTTTAGAAGAACTTGAAGCGTTACCATGGCGACGAGGTTTAGGAGACTTCACCTTAGTCACTAAGGTAACTCAAATTCCAAGTACCAATGAGTTTTGCCTTGTAAAGCGAGTTCACGTGAAAAGCAACGCTGACCAACTGCGTCGCCGAGCAATGAAACGCCATGACCTCACTTACGAAGAAGCGGTGGAACGCATTCCCAAAGATGTTGAAAAGCAGTTGGAACTGCCCTTTGTCAGAATCAAGAGTAAATCAACGGGTGATCAACAATTTCGATTGTTTATCAAACAGACTTTCACAGCATCAAAAGATGAGGCGGCGAACTTCTCCAAATACGGATTAAGCGCCACCAGCACCTTGCCTTGGTTTTAACCCTTTTTTTAGGCACAATGCCAAACCCTTATAAATAGGGGCTTGGCATTTCTAGTTAAAAAAGGGTATTTTGGTCAAAATTAAAAAAGCTCTTTAAAAATCAGATGTTTAATGCTAAATTATTCTACTTCACCGCCGAACAGGCGGCTTAGAAATAGAATCATATTCATCACTGCTGAGCAAGCTACTTCACCGCCGAACAGGCGGCTTAGAAATTTAAAAATACGTTTTGTTGATGATTCTGGCCCTTCACCGCCGAACAGGCGGCTTAGAAATCATAAACCCTATGAGTTGATGATTTTATTCTCCTTCACCGCCGAACAGGCGGCTTAGAAAGTGAGTAACATTTGCCATAATTTCTTTAATGCCTTCACCGCCGAACAGGCGGCTTAGAAAACTAAACCTGCGCCCACTTCAAAAGCATTCTTCTTCACCGCCGAACAGGCGGCTTAGGTGACGAGGGACCGAAACGACATATCTAGCAAAAAGTGCAGCCTGAGGAAGTGAGGTCATGGATGACCGATGTAACCAAGCTCCATGGACGGATTGTTAACACCGCAGTTTGTTTGAAGTACTGTCGCGCCAGCAAGCTTAGCGCCTACGGCACAGGCAGCTTTGGTGGCGATGGACCGAAAGGGCATACCTAGCAAAGAGTGCAGCCTGAGGAAGTGAGGTCATGGCAGATTTTTGTTCCCGACAAAATCTAAGTACCTAAATCCATTTAGGTAATGACCGATGTAACCAAGCTCTATGGATGGATTGTTAACACCGCGGTTTGTTTGAAGTACTGTCGCGCAAGCAAGCTTAGCGCCTACGGTGGATAATATTGAAAATGGTGTTGTATATTTGTGCGCCAGCAAACTTAGCGCCTACGGTGGATAATATTGAAAATGGTGTTGTATATTTGTGCGCCAGCAAACTTAGCGCCTACGGTGGATAATATTGAAAATGGTGTTGTATATTTGTGCGCCAGCAAGCTTAGCGCCTACGGTTGATAATATTGAAAATGGTGTTGTATATTTGTGCGCCAGCAAGCTTAGCGCCTACGGTGGATAATATTGAAAATGGTGTCGTATATTTGTGCGCAAGCAAGCTTAGCGCCTACTGTGGATAATATTGCAAATGGTGTTGTATATTTGTGCGCCAGCAAGCTTAGCGCCTACAACACAGGCAGCTTAGGTGACGATGGACCGACAAAAATATCGGGAATATTTTTGAACTGCGAAGCAGACCTTTATGGCGAAGGGCAGGAAGCCTAAAGTAAACGACATATCTAGTAAAGAGTGCAGCCTGAGGAAGTGAGGTCATGGCAGATTTTTGTTCCCGACAAAATCTAAGTACCTAAATCCATTTAGGCAATGACTTATGTAACCAAGCTCCATGGATGGATTGTTAACAGCGCGGTTTATTTGAAATTAAGTTCACTTTGATTTGTCGCGAGGTAAACTCGCAGCTACGAGTACATGGCTCTAATGCTCTTCATCAAAGACTTGAATTTGATTGCGGCCTGATTTTTTTGCCACGTAGAGTGCGCTGTCGGCGGCGAGGATCATCATATCGGTGGTGGTGTATTTATCTGGTTTACAGCTGTAACATCCGATGCTGAGGGTGAGGTGGTCGGCTACGTTTGAATTTGGGTGCAGGATATTTAGTTGGCTTATTTGCTGTTGCAGTAATCTGGCAAATTTTAAGCAGTGGGGTTTATCAATGCTGGGTAACACAATTGCAAATTCTTCTCCGCCGTAGCGAGCTGCTAAATCACCTTGTCGCTTACATAAGCGATGCAAGGTTTGGGCAACTTGTTTGAGTGCCTCATCGCCTTGCTGGTGGCCATTATTGTCGTTATACAGTTTAAAATAATCGATATCACAAATGATTAAACTCAATGGTTGATGTGAGCGTGTTGCGCGTTGAATTTCACGGAGTAAGGTTTGATCAAAACAGCGGCGATTGGCGATATTTGTCAGGCTGTCGAGATTTGCTTGTGATTGCAGTTCTTGGTTGGCTAAAAGTAATTGCTGTTGAGCTTGCTCTAAGCGTTGTTTATACAGAACGTTTTTCAGTGCATTGGCAATAATTTCACCTACCAGTTTGATCCGCATAAGGTCGGTGTCGGTCCAGTGGCGTATATGTGTTACACAATCACAGCCAATAAAACCAAATAAGGCGTTTTCAGAGCGCAGCCCAATACATAAAACAGACTTGATCCCCTCTGATTCAAATTCAGCTTTTTCAGCAGCAGCGGCTGGGGGTAACAAGTCTACATCAGATACCTTAAAAACGTGCTTTTCGTTCATGGTACTAAAAAAATACGGTAATAAATCTTGTTGAATATCTTGCAGCTTTTCTTTAAAAGGCTTGACCTGCGTATTAACCCATTCATGAGTATTGCTCATGGCTTTGCCGTTTTCACTAAATTGGAATAAATAGCTACGATCAGCATCACAAAATGTACCTATGGTTTTTAAAGCGCTTTCGATCTGTTGATCGAGGTTGTCTATTTGTATATCAATAAGTTGTGTTGATATTTTTGCTATTACTTCGTCAAAATCAGCGTGTACAGTAAACGATGTGTGCGGTTCAAGCGCCAGCATTATTAACTGTGGGCCAATTAAACTATAGGTGACTGTAACACGCAGGAGTGTGTGTTTTGTGGCAATGTTATAGATGTGTTCGGTGTTATTTTGGGGAGTTAAAAAGGTCTGATAATCAACAATCGTGTGGTTTTCTGTGTGTTTAATTGATAAGTGTTGAAATGCTTTTTCCACTGGACTTATTGCTGGCATTAATTTAAGTAACTGCTGACTTGATGCGTTGGCGTGCAGCGTATCTGTTTGTTGATCAAACAGCACAATTGCAAGTGGCAACGCTTGTAAAGATTGCCAAATTTCGTCTACAGAATACTGTCTCACTGGATTTCCAACTTCTTATTAACATATTAAGCTTACATTCAATTTTAAGAAAATGGTATTTTAATTAGCCGTTTTATATATAAATTAACTCGATATTAAGTTTTTAGTGCGTTTGGCTTATGGAAGTACTACAATTGATACTGTATATCATTACTCTTTTAAACGTTTTTTAGAATGATGACTCTTAGCACACTTAAGCACAGGTAAAACCGCTTTTCATGACCGACATTACAACTCACCAAGCATCACGACGTAGATTATTAATTGCATTAGCAATCACTAGCTCATTTATGGTTATTCAAGTTATTGGTGCCTATTATGCAAACTCTCTTGCCGTATTAGCCGATGCTGGGCATTTATTTGTTCATAATAGTTCTTTATTTATTGCTTTGATCGCATCGAGCTTAGCGATTCATTTAGCTAAAAACTACAACGATGGTTATCAAAAAGCAGAGTTGACCGGTGGTTTGATCAACGGTTGTTTATATTTGGCGATCAGCCTGGTGATTTTATACGAAGGCGGCGAGCGCTTTGTACATCACCATGAAGGGCAAGGCCCCGTCGTCAATAGCTATTTAATGTCGGTTATTGCCGCCACTGGATTTTTATTTCACGGTGCTGCAGCATGGGTATTATATAAAGGTAGAAAGGCTAGCTTTAATGTTTATGCGGTATTTTTACATTCATTTTTTGATTTGATTTCAACTGTCTCTACGTTTATCGCCGGTATACTTATTTATCTAACTGGTTGGAGCATTATTGATATTTTATCGAGCATGCTGATTGCGTTATTTGTTTTGTTTACAGGTGTAAAAGTGATTGTTGGATGCGTTAAAGGTCTGCGTTTAAATAAAGCAAAACTACCCGATGTGGCCGATATTGAAAGTGCCATAGGACAAGTTGAGCATGTAGAAAATGTGCACAATGTTACGGTTATGCGCCGTGACAAGGAGTTAGTTGTAGGGGCGCATGTGGTACTTAAACAACATTGCACTATAGAAAAACATGATGAAGCATGCCGACTTAAAGTTGAGCAATTGCTAGCAAGGCAATTTAATGTTGGCAACAGCGTATTACAAATCGAAAGTCATGGTTGTCAGCATTAAATACAACTAGTTAACTTGGCAAAATGCGTTTTTTATTTTACTTTTAGATATAGCCTATTTTATACGGAACAATCCATTGCCGTTTTTTCAGCATCGATATTTTGCATTCAGCTGTTCTATACTTTTAGGCGTGTTGGCCGGTTTTGTTAATTTACTGCCATTTTGGTTTCTCGACAGCTCTGAATTTTTATTTGGTCAGCTGTTTGTTTTAATTTGTTTGTTGCTATTTGGCTTACGCTACGCGTTAGTTGCTTGTACTATCAGTGCGGCTTTTATTTTTTATCGTTGGGGGCATTGTTGGCCATCAATTGTGTTTGTTGGCGAAGTGCTTTGGCTGTATCACTTTAGCTTTAAAACTGCACGGCTGCTGTTTATTCGCGGTATAATTTATTGGTTGTTAATTGGTATTCCGCTGCTGGGACTCATTGGCTATTTTATCATTGAGTTGCCATTACTGGCGGTCATTACCGCCTTGGTTAAGTATTTTTTAAATGCAGCCATTGTTTTATGCGTTATTGATTTACTCAGTTTCTTCTTTATTCAGCAAGTGTGGCAAAAACGACCAAATTCGCTGTATAAAATTCTTAATTACATTGTAAGCATCCTCATTATTTTAGTGGTGTTATTAACCACCATTGTACTTACCAACAATCATTATGCGCGTATCGAATATGAAGTGAAGGCGCAGCTTGCTGAAAAATCCGAAGACATTGCTGAAAAAATTGACCTGTATTTAAATGGCTATCGCCGTGGCATCGTATTAACTGCAAAAGCCATCGAGCAGGGGGTCGATAAACAGTTAGCATTGAGTCAGTTAATGGCACTATACCCTAACTTTCTTACATCAATGGTTACGGATGAAAACGCAATAGCTCAGGTATTTAATCCACTTAGTTTGCAAGAAAGCTTAAAAGGCAGCAATTTATCGGTTGCCGATCGCGATTACTTTACGATCGGTAAAGACTCGCCAACAGGGTATATTTCTAATGTTTTTAGGGGCCGAGGATTTGGTAATGAAGCCATTGTGGGTGTTTCTGCACCAGTGCATATTAACGGGCGTTTTCAGGGAGTGGTTGAAGGTTCGTTAGTGTTGGGCTCCTTTTTGCAATTTAGGCCAACCATATTTGATAATGATGGTGAACTGATAATTCTTGATGCCAAAAAACACGTGGTGTTTAGCACCTTACCTAATCATTATTCGGTATTGACTCAGCTCACTGAAGATAAATTTACCCAGTTACAAGGTGATCAACAAGCCATTATGACCACCGACATTGATGGCGAACAATATTACGTAAAAATATATTTATCACAGCAACAAGATTGGTATGTAGCAAGCTTATTAAAACGGAAATACGCTAATCTTGTGGCGGCAAGTGCGTGGGGGCAATCACTATTACTAACTCTTGTGGTGATTATTTTGATCAGTATCTTTATCACCCAGTTGAGTCGATGGTTAGTGAGGCCAATAGATGAGCTTACTGAACAAATCGATGCCTTTGATCCTAAAACTGAAATCAGTGATTTACAGACTCAAAATAATGCGTGGCTGGAGGTGCTGAGCTTACAGCAGCAATTTGCTACTTTAGCATTTAAATTGACCAGCAACTTTAAAGATCTAGAACAAGTAAACACTGAAAATGCAGCACTTAATCTGCATTTAAAACAGTTTAATGTAGAGCTAGAGTATCAAGTAAATGAAAAAACAGATGAATTAGTTAAAGCTGTGGCAACTGCAAATCAGGCCAGCAAAGCTAAATCACAATTTTTAGCGAATATGAGTCATGAAATTCGCACCCCGCTTAACGGTATTATGGGGCTGACTGATATTTTACTTAATGCTGATGACGTGAAGTTGGAATACCGCGAACAATTGCAAATGATCCAGCAAAGCGCTAAAAATCTATTATTGATTTTAAACGATATTTTAGACTTTTCGAAAATTGAGGCGGGGGCGGTCAAACTAGACATTCATATAGTTAATGTACGAAAACTGCTTACTCAATTAGCACAGGTGTTTACAAATACTGGCGTACAGCCAGGCGTTGAATTTATATTAAATATTGCCCCGTCAGTACCCGATGTGGTGCAGTTAGATTCACTAAGGTTAAGCCAAATTGTCAATAACTTGTTGAGTAATGCAGGGAAATTTACGAAAACTGGTAGTATAACGATGAACATTGATTATGCTGATAATCATTTATCTGTGGCTGTAACTGACACTGGCATTGGTATTTCTGGGCAACAGCAATCATCGTTGTTTCGTGAGTTTACTCAAGCTGATATTTCAACCACGCGGCAATATGGTGGCACAGGATTAGGCTTAACTATTTGTAAGCGAATAGTTCAGTTAATGGGAGGCAAGCTGGTATTACACAGCGAGATTGGTAAAGGCAGTTGCTTTACTATCACAATTCCTATTGAAGTAGTGCAACTTACTCATGAAGTAGACATACAGCAAAGCATTCCTGACTTAACTGGGTTGAAAGTATTACTGGTAGAAGATAATCAAATCAATCAAATCGTTATTGCAAAAATGCTCAGTGACACCCATTGCACCTTAGAAGTTGCTAACGATGGTGAAAAAGCACTGGCGTGTTTACAACACAATATGGCCGATATTATTTTAATGGATTGCCAAATGCCTATTATGGATGGTTATCAGTGCACAGCTGAAATCCGTAACAACAGTGCTCAATTTGGTCCTGTGATTATTATTGCCATTACCGCAAATGCTTTTGAAGACGACCAAAAACGTTGTCTAGAAGTGGGTATGGACGATTTTATAGCCAAACCCGTGGATCGCGGCCAACTTTTTCAATGCCTTAAAAAGTGGGCTGATACATTGAGCTAGGTAGTTTGCAATTTCTCTAGCAGTGCTTGGATATACGCATCGCTAATGAGAATCTCGGCAGTTGTTGGTTTTGCAAAGTAATAGCCTTGTAGGTCATCGCAGCCGATACTGTTTAAAAAGCGTATTTGCTCAATTGTTTCTACGCCTTCTGCAATACAATATAGATCTAGGTTTTCAGCTAAGGTGTGGATTGTTTTGATGATTGATTCATTATTACTATCTTGGCCGATATTACGCACAAAGCTTTGATCAATTTTAATCACATCAATTGGAAATTGACTTAAATACGTTAAAGACGAATACCCGGTACCAAAATCATCCAGTAATAATTTAAAACCTGCGTTTCTGAGCGCTTGCAGCTGCTTAGCTGCTTTGTTTTTGTCATCAAGCAAGGTGTTTTCGGTGATCTCTAAACGTAACTGAACAGGTTTTATATGATGCTGATTTAAAATAAGTAATAAGCGTTCGGTTAAATTAGATTTTAAAATATGCACAGGTGATAGATTTAACGATAAGTAAAACCGTGGGTTAGCTTTAAATAATGGTGCGAGATCTTCAAGTGCACGGGTCAGCGCCTGCTCGGTGAGTACATCGATTAAACCAGTTTCTTCTGCAATAGGAATAAACACTGCCGGGGATATCAATTCTGCTTGGTGTTGCCAGCGCATTAAGAGCTCTACACCTTTGATTTTTTTGCTTTTATTATTAACAATTGGCTGGTAATTATTAAAAAATAAATCGTCTTTGTAGGCATCTTTTAAGGCATTTTCGAGCAGTAGTTTTTGGGTGATTTGGTTATTCATTTGTTCAGTGAAAAACTTAAAGCCGTTGCGGCCCGATTGTTTAGCATGCATCATTGCGATGTCGGCATTTCGAATAAGCTCATCGGTGGTGTCGGCATCAAATGGGTAGAGTGCCACACCGACGCTGGCCGAGATATTAATTGCAAAATCGTTGATCACCACCCGTTTTGCAAGTTCTTCAGTGAGGCTACGCACTAAGTTACTCAAACTTTGTGGCGAGTCTAAGTTTTTAATTAATAATAAAAACTCGTCACCGCTTTGACGCCCAACAATGGCATTTTTATCAAGCATACTATTCATTCGATAGGTAATATCACATAACAGCTGATCGCCAACCGCATGACCAAATGAGTCATTCACCGGTTTGAATTTATCTAAATCTATAAACAGTAAAGCAACTAGACTGGCATGTGTATCGGCATCTTTTATCGCATGCGATATCTTTTGATACATTAGTGACCGATTTGGTAGCTTAGTTAATGGATCATAGTTTGCCAGATAGCGTAGTTCATTTTCAGCGCGTTTTTGCTCGGTTAAATCAGAAATAACCACCACATAATAACTCACTACATTACTGTCTTTTGCCACTGCGGTAATACTAATATGAATAGGGTGCGACGGATTTATCTTAGTTTTTATATAAGCGTCACCACGCCAATTTTGTTTCGGTTGTAATGATTTTAGAATATTGATGAAATCGACATATTGTTTTTTCCCCAGTGCTGCTAAAAACCGTTTTAGTTCAAGCTTTGCTGGGATTGTTTGAATAGAAAAGGCTTCTGCAAAGCTATTATTAACAGAAAACGGAGTCAGTTGACTGTCTAAAATAAGTAGCCAATCGTTTATTTGGCTAAAGGCTTCGCCTAATACCGCAGCTTGCTGTGCTGTAGCACGTTGTTCGGTTATATTGGTATAGATTCCAGCTAATCTTGTAGGATAGCCTTGCTCGTTCGTTTCAATCACTTTACCGATATCGTGATACCAAAGCCAGTTTCCATTAGCATGTTGAAGCCGATACGTGACCTGCCATTGTTGAGCATTTTTTTGAGTGATGAATAAATGCCAATCATGAAGAACTTTACGTTTATCATCTGGGTGTATTAATGCGCAAAAATCGTCAAAATTGAACTTTTGTGGCAAAGTTTTATAGCCTAGCTCATGTTTTAAGCGCTGCTGCTTTATCCAATGTGCGGCAATATCAACTTCCCATACACCGCTTTTACTACTGTTTAAAGCAAGCTCTGTTTGTTGTTGTGATTGCAGTATTTCATCATGAGTATGCTTAATAATGCGCTGACGGGAGCGGTATTGCCAAAAAATAACAAATAGCACTAAAAACGTAAGTAATAAATAAAGGCTTATTGCAAGTGGCGAGCGCCACGGAGCATAGGCAACAGTAAAGTTAAGTGTTTTTTCATCACCGAGGCCTGAGTCATTTAAGTTATATGCTGCGATTGTTAGTTGATAATCACCAGCAGGAAGCTTAGTAAAAAAGACTTTATTGTTATTTAGCTTTTCATAGCTTAATTTACTTGGGCCAGTTAATGACACCTTATAGCGTGTTCTATCAACATTTTGAAAATCAAAGTTGGAAAAACTAACTTCTAAACCCATGTCTTCATCAGTCAGTTGTAAAGGCTGGTTGGCGTATTGCAATGGATGATAATTAAGTGAGCGTGAGAGTAACGATATATCGGTGATTTCAGTCACTGTGCTGTCACGATCATTAGGGACAGATAAAAAGTCTTGCGGGGCAAGTGTTAGCACGCCACGGGTACTGCCAAAAGCTAAGCGGCCATCGTTTAGCTGAGTATGTGAGTCAATATTAAATTCATTCACAGTTAAGCCATCTTTAACAGTATATGCATTTAATTGCATTGAACTTAAGTCGAGTCGATAGAGGCCATTTTTACTGCTGATCCATAAAAAGCCAAATTGGTCGATTTGCAAGGCGACAATTGTTTTCGTTTTAATGCCATTACTGAGGTTTATACGGTGTTTTACTTCGTAACTGTTGGCGTCAAGACCAATTAGTCCTTCTTGGGAAGAGGCAAGCCAAAGGGTATTGTTATAATCGATCACCCAATCATCGATAGTGACATAATTTATTGGGTTATAATTTTCGACTTCGTAGATCAAGGTGAGTTTTTGGCTGGACTCATTATAACGATATAACGCGCCAGATACGCTGACCAAGTAGTCATCGGGTTTATTGGGCAATGGTTTTAAAAAAGCGTGCACATTGACGGGATCTAACTGCCCTTTGAGACCTTTAATTACGTTAGTCTGACCACTGTTTCCATCATACAGGAAATAATCATTCTCGCTAAAAAATGCAAAGGTATCAGTCGTGATTTGATGATATCCATAGCCTGGGCCGCTGTCGAGAATGGCTTGTGTATTGCCTTGCATTGGTAGAGCTATTTTTTGTTCGGTTTTTTTATCAAATAAAGCAAGACCATCATAGAGCAGTAACCACAAATAACGGTCTGGCTCATTTAAGTGCGCCGAGGCAATACCATACACAGCAAATTGGCCATAAAACGCTTTGCTGTCATCGCTGGCTAAGTAAGTTTTTTCGGTAGTCTCATCTAGGCGCATTTTGGCTAGGCCATTATCGGTGCCCAGCCACACGGCGTTATCGTCTTGGTAAACAGCAAGGATCACATTGCTGTGCAATTTATCATTACTGGTGATTTGAATATTGCCAAAACGCCTTGCTAAAGTGGACCAAGTAAAAACGCCTTGCGAGCGCGAGGCAAGCCACATAAGCCCTGTTTTATCAACCATCACATCTAAAATAGTGTTGTCGGTCATGTGAAATTTACTTTGATCAAAACGTAAAAGAAACTCATTGTGATCAGTATGGCGATGGTATTGATAAAGGCCATCCTCAGTGACTATAAATTCACCATAAGGGGTATTAACATAATCCCAAATATTATGTTCCGCGAGTAGCGTTTTTACGTTATTGAAGTCTAATAACTCATTGTTATTAAAAGCAATAGAATAAAATCCTTCGACTGTGCCAACCAGTAAACCAAGCTGTGAGTCGATGGATAAAAATTTGATATTGTTATTATCTGGATTGAGCTTATCCTTGGCAACTAAAGGTATTTTAGTTATATGTTCATCAATTAATGATTTAGAGTACAACCCATCAGTGGTGGCAATATACAAAAAGTCATTATGAACAGTAATTGCGCGGACAGAATTATCATCTTTACTGATTGAAAACTCATGGGTATAGGTATTTTTTTGTGGATCAAAGGCATACACATGTTGATTAATGGCGTAATAAAACAGCTGCTGATGTTCGGCGATGGCAAAAATAGGAGAAAAGTGTTTATCTTCAGCGTTTAACTTACCTGAATAAATTTTACTAACTTTGAGTGTCACAGGATCTATAAGAAACGCACCAGAATACTCAGTTGATACAAAAATATCGCCGTTGTGTGTTTCGAACAATACAATAATTGAGAGTTGATCCAGTGAGTATTCACCAGAGAATATTTTTACCTCATAGCCATCAAACCGGTTTAAACCCTGTAATGTACCGATCCAAATAAATCCCAGTTTATCTTGCAGTGTGCTAGTTACGTGGCCTTGTGATAACCCTTCATCCGTGGATAAGCGTTGCAATTGCTGAGCATAGCTTTGAGCACTGGAATTAACACTAAACCAAGTGCATAAAATACTAAATAAGATGAAAAAAAAGTTTCTCAATCGCACTTAAGGTACTGCTCCCCTGAGATAAAGTGGTTGTTAGCCGTTAGTAAATATAGCATAACAATTTACAGTTGAATTAAAGAATTAGCTATATAAGATATACATTTGTATAACAAATCACTTATGCTGTTAGTTATGTTTAGATCACGGATGTTCACATTGCCTCATTCATTTAATGCTCACACCATGCAAAGTCTGCTGTTAGTTGTCGATATTCAAGACAAATTAAGTCCTGCGATGCCTCGTTATGAACAAGTAAAACAGGTCACAGTGCAATTAGTAAAAGCTGCACAATTGTTGCATATTCCTATTTTAGTCACTGAACAATATAAACAAGGGCTTGGCGAAACTGATCAGCAATTAAAAGCTCAGATTGGGCAAGCTGAGTTCTTTGATAAAACCCACTTTAGCGCGTGTAAAGAGGACGGTTTTTTAGAGCTTATTGCTAGCTATAAACGCCCGCAAATTATTGTAGTTGGTATGGAAGCGCATGTATGCGTATTACAAACTTGTTTAGATTTACTGGCGCAAGGTTATCAGGTGTTTTTAGTCATGGATGCGGTTAGTTCGCGTAATGATCTGCACCGCGATTTAGCTATAGCTCAGCTAAGACAAGCAGGTGCTGTGATCAGCTGCGCTGAAAGTGTGATTTTTCAATGGACCGAAGTGGCAGCGACACCTGTATTTAAAGAGATTTTAAAGATTGTTAAATAAGCTTGGCAACAAGAAGAGAATAATTTCACTTCAGCATTGTAAATGATAGTGGTTTTTATTATCATGCCGTAAATTATTTTGATTGCTGTATAAATATCAATGAAACCTTCTTTAATAGCATTAGCCCTAAGTTCTATTACCATGACGCCTGTTGTCGTTGCTGCGCAAACAACAGCAGCAGGATCTGCAACTGATGAGTCTACTGTTGTAAAAAACGACATAGAAACCATTTCAGTCGTTGGACGAGCGTTTTCACTGTATCGCCCAACAGAATCAACGTTTGGTACTCGTACCGATACGCCGCTAGAGAAAATTCCACAGTCAATCCAGGTTATTCCGCAAGCGTTAATCAGCGATCAGGCTGCACGTCAAGTAACTGATCTGTACAGCAATATTGCGGGTGTTAATGGCTTTAGTTACTCAGGTGTTACGTTTCGTGGTTTTCGCCAAGATGAAATTTTATACGATGGTGTAAAAGGTGACCCATTTAGTGGTTTTGCGGTACCACAGTTGTTTAATATTGAGCAAGTGGCTGTTTTAAAAGGCCCTAGTGGCGCTGTGTACGGCAGTGGTAACCCTGGCGGGATCATTAATTATATGACCAAAAAGCCCAGCTATGATAGTAAAACAACCGTTGCAGTTGAACTGGGTAATGATGATTTTTTTAGTGCCGCAGTCGAATCAACGGGCAGTGCCAATGACGCACAGACCCAAGCCTACCGTGTTGGTGTTTATAAAGATTCAGATAAACCATTTCGTGAAAATACCAGCGAAGATAATACTATTATTGATTTAGGCTATCGTTTTGATTTTAATAACGACACTAATCTGGTATTGCAATATACCCATGTTGATCAAGATTTAGGCGGCGCTAGATTACGTGGCGTGCCAGTGGATAAAAACGGTAACTTTATTGCCGACATAAGCTGGAATCATAATGAAGCAACTGATTATCAAACCGTTATTGCTGACGTGTTTCAAGCAAGTTTTCAGCACCAATTTAATGAGGTATTTCGCAGTGATATCACTGCGCGTTATTTTAGTAACGATGCCAATCAAAACTATCATGAGCCGCGTGGACTAAGTGACACAGATGGCGATGGAGTACTGGATTGGAGCGAGCGCGAATTTCGTGATCAACAACGCGAAAATACCGGGCTTAGTTTTACTGCCAATTTAATTGCTGACACTGAGCTTGCCGCTATGCAACATGTGATGCTGGTGGGTGTAGATTGGTATAAGCATGAGTTTGAATCTGCATATAGAACAGCTGTACAAGCCAGCAAAGGCGGCCCAGTGCCAGGGATCTCAATATTAAATCCTGTGTATGGATTGACTTCAAAAGATGATTATGATTTAGCAAACGTAACACCGCGTTTATCAAGTACTGAGTCAACACGTATTGGCCTGTATGCACAAGACCAAGTTGATGTTACCGATAAATGGAATGTTACGGTTGGCTTACGGTACGATCGTTTTGAAGACACCGATGTCCTTAATAACACCGAGTTTTCAGACAGCGATGTGACGTATCGTATTGGCACAAGTTATAACTTAAACGATACCTTTTTCCCTTATGCGCTGTATGGCACAGGCTTTATGCCACAATCGGCCAGTAATCAAAATCAAGATGTAGGCGGGCCATTTAAACCAGAGCACAGCAATATTCGTGAACTTGGTTTACGTACTAAGTTACTTGATGACTCGTTGGCTGTGAATATGGCAACGTACCGCATTATCCGTAACAATATTTTACAAGCCAGCACTGAGTTATCAGACACCGGCGTTGATCAAATGGAAGCGTTAGGCGAAGTTGACAGCCGAGGCTTTGAACTTGAGATTGTTGGCGATGTCACCGAACGTTTAGTGATCACAGCAAGTTACGCATACAACGACACGCGTATTGTTGAGCAAAGTGAAAAATTTTCCGCGCAAGCAAAAGGCAGCGATAAATTTGCCAATGCGCCACAAAATACCGCAGGGTTGTGGACGCGTTATGAGTTACCGCAGTTGCACTCATCAATCGCGGCAGGTCTTGATTATGTTGATGAACAAGTCAGTTTAGACGGTGATAAAGTACAGCCGTATACCGTTTATAACATGGCTTGGAAGACTGAATATCAACAATGGGTTTGGCAGCTCTCAGTTAAAAACGTGTTTGATAAAGAGTATGCATCAAGTGGCTTTATAACTCGTGCTGGGCATTTCCCGGGGGAACCACGCCGCGTCTATTTGTCGGCTAAGTACACATTCTAAACTGACAATTTCGTACTATGAAAGCAAAGCAGTGGTTTAACTTACATGCTTGGGCAGGGCTCTTGGTTGGCAGCTTGTTATTGATAACGTGTTTATCTGGCACATTGGCAACCTTGAGCCACGAAATTGAATATCTTAGTGATAGTAAATTTCGTGCCCTCTCGCATTCCCCTAATACTGACTTTGCTGCAATTGAGAATACACTTGCCCAGCGTTATCCTGGCAGCCAAATCATTAGCATATTGCGCCATCAACAACCTTACTTAGCAACCGAAGTGTCGCTTAAGTGGCAGCAACAGTTTTTGTTTGTGTATGTTGATGGTGCGACGGGGCAATGGCTTGGCGAAGGTCAGTGGGGGCGAGTATCGCGCTTTTTACGTAACTGGCACATGAATCTATCGATGGGTTGGACAGGTAAGTTGATCGTCACGAGTTTAGCCATTCTCTTGGTTATTTTAGTGGTTACTAGTCCGATTGTTTATCGCCAGTGGTGGCGACATTTTTTAAAAAAGCCACGGCAATTAAAAACAACCAATCGTAGCAGCTGGGCTGATTGGCATAAATTACTGGGGCTTTGGAGTTACTGGTTTATTGTGGTCATGGCTATTACTGGCGTGTGGTACTTAGTTGAACACACCTTACAAACAGCCAAAATTGACCATTATATACCCCCCCCCGCAGAGGTTACGGATCTACAAACTGATGTCGCGCATCCGCCAGCGATAAGTGCCATGGTAAACGCGGCGCAATCAGCGTTTCCAAGTTTACATATTCGCGCTATACAATACCCAAGCAAAGCAAATAAACCGGTTTTGGTACTGGGCGATAATGATGACATTTTAGTACGTTTACGAGCTAATAAAGTGTATTTAGATCCAGCTTCAGCAGATGTACTGGCAATTCAAAAAGCCGCAGATTTACCTATTGTCGCGCGCATTAAAGATACCGCCGATCCTTTGCATTTTGGCAACTTTGCAGGGCTAGGTACGAAGTTAATTTGGGCTGTGTTTGGTTGTTTAATGACCTGTATATGTATGGCTGGATTGTATATGAATTGGCTGAGAGTAAAGCGTAAGCAGCGTTCATTATTGCAATGGTTTGGTATCATGGGTGCAGTTAGTGTTTTATTAGTATGTTGTTCCCTGATCCTCACAACGCAAACATTTAGTGTACGCCAAGCACCAGCAAAACTATATTCGCCGGTGCTGTAACGTGCAGATAAAGTTAGCTAGTAACTAGGCCGTAACAACCCAAAGCAACAAACACTATTGCAGCAAGCATTCTTACTTTTGCCATTGGAATACGTTTTAGCAAGGCATTGCCAGCATAAATAACCGGCACATTGGCAAGTAACATACCTACAGTGGTTCCTATGGTTACCCACAACACTGATTGATACTGAGCGCCAAGCAATACTGTTGCTATTTGGGTTTTATCGCCAATTTCGGCAATGAAAAACAGCACCAAGGCTACTAAAAAAGCCCCGTATTGATCGTACTTATTGCTTACTTCTTCATCTTTATCTGGGATCAGTAGCCATAAGCCAACGACAATAAAACAGCCGTTCACAATCCAAGGCAGGTACGAAGAGGTAAAGCTTTGCGATAAATAATCGCCCAACCATGCAGACAAACCATGATTGATAATAGTAGCGACTAAAATACCTAAAATAAGTGCAGGTTTATTGGCAAAGCGGGCAGCTAACAACAGGGATAAAAGTTGCGTTTTATCGCCTATTTCAGCTAAAGCAACGGTGACGGTTGATGTGATAAATGTATCCATTTTACTTCTATAAGGCGGGAACATTAAACCAAGGTAAACGCCTATCTCCCGCCATGAGGATAGTGTTTACCCAGGTCTTGCCGATAATGCTTGCTACATTACAAACTTACCATGCACATGAGGTGCAATTATGTTGATAAGTTTACTTGCTGCGCTTTAAGTTAAAAGGCATCAAGCAGGCTACTCCCCCGAGAAGTGCGCACTTTGCCACATTTCTTTTTTAGAGTAAAGGTACAACAACAGGTTTTGTGGTGCGGCTGAGGGTGAACCCTGTAATTGAATATAAACGTATGCTTCACGCGCAGTACAGGAGCTAGAATACAATCAAGACTACAGCGAGTTTGAAAAAGACTACCAGTTCCCTGATATGCCTTTACCATCTATTGGCATCACAATTAATTTTTAAAGATGATAATCCTCTTACTCTAAGTGTGAGAGGGTTAAGCATCTGAAATATAAATTTAGCGTTTTATGTGAAAGTCAGTTGTCGATTGAATCAAAATAGGAACTAGGCTATGGTTGAAGCATCAATCAAAATAAAATAAAAACGAGTAATTCTACAGGCTCGTTAGATAAACAAAAGCCCTTCAAGGGTTTGGATAGTGGGTTAAGTTAATAACCCGTTGAACATATACATAGACACGGAATGAACGCCGGTTGTGTTTGCGTTATAAAAGGAGAGTTGTTTGAACCCTAAAATTTTGGAAGACTTTATTAGCACTGATGAAGATTTTTCCCCTCATAAGGCTTATTTGGATTCGATCAGTAAATCCAGCGTTGATATATTGTTTTCAGATGGTGTCGCCAGTGACTCTGGGAGTCGGTTTGGCGGTAATCCTCTGGTTGCAAAGGACTTTGTCTGGCCAGAACATAACGTTGGCGAATACCGGTTTTTAGGCCAGATTAATTTTTCTGAAATCCTCGATTGTCCTGAGCCGCTGCCCAAATCCGGTTTGCTATCACTCTTCTATGCTTATGATCACGACGGTGAAATTTTCTGGGGTGCTGAAGGATATGTGATCGCTTACTATTATCCGGATATTAATGATTTAGTTATGTTTGAGCAAGCAGCTGTACCGCAGGAGGCAAAGGTAATCCGTTTGGAAACCGGGCTGGAAATCCCCAAACATGAAGAGTTACGCAGTGACTGGCCTTTCGATACTAATCTTTTGTATGAACTGCCTTATCTAATAGGCCATCGCGAGAACTACATGCTGGGCTATCCGTCATTTTGTTCGCTTGCTTATGACCCGACCCCTGGTGATGAATGGCTTCCGCTGCTCACTCTGGCATCTCACGATGGGCTTGGCTGGTGTTGGCATGATGGGGATAAGCTTATGGTATTTATTGAGAAAGAAAAGCTTAAAAATGCCGACTTCAGCTGCCTGAAGACCGATGCTGGGTAGCCGCATAATTAAAGTCCTCCTTATTAATACTGTTATAAAATAGGCTTTTTGGATTGCTCTGAAGTGACTATTTTTGTTTAAAGCGAGTGTAAACCGTTATCCGTGTTTAAAAATAACAAGGAAAAAATAACAAAGACATCCAGTTTAATTTTGTATTTTGTGAAACGAAGTACTAAGTTTTATTAAGTGCAAAAAATGAGCAGGGTGTCTTATTGAAATCGCAAGAAAGCGTCAAGTAAGTTTGGTTGATACAAAATATTATCACTGTATTTCACGTTGCGTACGGCGTGCATTTTTATGTGGCGAAGACCACTTTACCGGTCAATCCTACGGGCACCGTAGAGGGGGAGGGGGGATTTAGGTCACAAGTACTACTTGATGAAGCAGCATTAGCAGCCTGCATGGCATATGTTTATTTAAATCCGATTAGAGCTAAGATGGTAAAAACACCTGAAGAGTCAGGCCATATTAGTGTTAAAAAACGTTTAACATGCGCCAAAGATGGCAAGCAACCAAAACAACTACTTCGCTTTGCAGGTATACCACGTCAAATCATGCCAAAAGGGTTACCGTTTGAGCTTAAATCGTAGCTTGAATTCGTTGAGCTAACAGGACGTTGCATATGGTAAAGCAAGCGAGGGTATATTAAAAGTACACACTTACCTTTACTAAAAAGAGTCAATATTTCTCCAGAAAACTGGTTAGAACTCACTACGTAATTTACGCGCGTATTTCACGGCGCAGTAGGCAGGCTGTCTTCACAATAACGTTACGGTGAAAACTTAAATCGGAAGCGGCGTGCAAATATCAGTAATTGTAAAAAACTACTGGCATAGCGCTTGAATTACTCAGTAAAAAGTTAAAAACTGATGTCATTTTATGCATGTAATTTAGGTTTAAGAATGCTAATGACTTATTTAATGGATGAAGTAAAAGTAACCCTGTAGTAAAAGATAAATTCTTAACCTAAAAAGTAATTTTATTGTAACGGCTGTGTTTGTTCAATTAGAGTGACTGTCTTGTTTAGTTTCATTGAATCAAAATAGGAACTCGGCTATGGTTGATACATTAATAAAAATAAATTAAAAACGAGTTATTCTACAGGCTAGTTAAACGTCAGAGAGAGTTATGTACGAGAAAGCGTTAGATAATCTAGAAATGGATGAAAGAATTGAAGGTACCTACAAAGGTAGTTTCAATTTTAAAGGAGATGAAGTTCGCATTCATGTTGATCCAGATGGAGAGAAGTTAGAAGACACGATTACTCTGGCCAAAAGGATTCTTTCTTCTTTGGATGCATACGACAAGAAAGCCAGAGGCTACATAATAGAAAACAGCCTGCAATCGTACAATGAAGACTGGCGGGAAGATGATGAACCAATACTGACAGCCATGGAGTTCGATAAAAACCTGCGATTGGATGGAGTAAATTTCTTATCCTCTGATAGCGTTGATTTTTTCTACAGCGAAAATAACATGTTTGGAGGCCATTCATTAATTCCACAAATCTTTGATAGTGAGAACTTTGAATATTTGCAAATGTATGGGTAAAACGTTTAACACATATGAGCCTTAACACTATCAATAGGCACTAGTAGTCTTTTTGACCGTTTTATATAATGGCGGTCAACTCTAAATCAATAAACAAATTTGTTTACTTCGTCTGTCGATGCGGCTGTTAAGTAAGTAGCTTACGGCAAACACATATAAGGAGCGCTACGCAATAATATTTACATTATTAGCACTGCATTTGCTTATATTCTTCTAAAGCGCAGCGTTTCTGAACCTCTTTGTGAATAATTCAATTAAATATTTTTTGCACAAAGAGCAGAGAAAGAGAAGTAAATGAGAACTAACTTGAAGGCTAATATTAGCAGCGTAAAATACGATGCATTAATAAAGGTAAGCCCTTACATCTTAAAATAAGCCATTAAGCACCTGTAATACCTTCCAAAACGCCAATTAAAGCAACAGCAAATCCTCCTTTATATTTTATGTGAAAGTCAGTTGTCGATTGAATCAAAATAGGAACTAGGCTATGGTTGAAGCATTAATCAAAATAAAATAAAAGCGAGTAATTCTACAGGCTCGTTATGTTGGAGATCTTCGGGAGCCATAATATGAACTTGCCAAGTAAAAATGATTTTCCTGAAGGCTCCAGATTCTATATCAAAGAATTTGATGTACCACTAGTCCAGATACCAGACGGTAGTCTTTCTAAGTGGTTTAATTGGTTTGGCGGCAAGCCGAAAGAATACGCCCCAGAAGGTTTAAAGCCTGGCAACAATTGGGAAGCAGAGTCATTTAGTGAGTGGCAGAAAATTGTGAAAGAATCACTTTAAACTATGAATTATATTCCGCCTAAAGCTATTGAGTGTTGGAGAGTCGATAATCCAGGGGGGGAATTATATGAAACCTCAATCATGGATAATTATACGGTGATATCGGCATATGGAAGGTATGCTCATTGCTCGGGATGTAAGATAGTTTCATGGCAAGAGTTTCTAAGTGGTGAATTGAATGAGCTCGTTACCAAAACAATGGGGAGTGAAGTATTAAATGAAATTCATCATAAATTACGCTCAATCACATAACAAAAAGCTGCAACATGACTCCGTAAGTTGGCGTTATGTGTCATGGTAGATATGGAAACACTTCAAGAAAAAAATAATAAATACGCTAAATACCACAGAAATGATTCTTGGGGTGTCTTTGTAGCATTTACAATCATGTCACCTTTATTATTCAGTTATGGATATGAATTTTTCTATTGGTTTCAGGGTGAAATAATTGAAGTTCCTCATCCCTCTTTTGTGTTAGTTGGAGTGTAGTGGCATAGTTAATTTGGCCACCCATTAAGAAAGAAATGTTATGCTAATAAGCATACAAATTTGGGTGAAAAAATGACGAAATTAAAACGCGCAACGTATTCTGCGGCAATCAAATTAGAA
>NZ_JACJEZ010000062.1:0-24185 GCF_014164365.1 Pseudoalteromonas sp. SG43-6 | reverse complement strand
ATTATATTCAGTTTTACAATTACAAACGTAGGCATTCTACGCTTAATTATATGACGCCACATCAGAAATATAATGAATTAAAAAATGCCGCTTAGAATCTCTACAGAATTTGTTGACCATTACAGTCACAAGGTTTAGCGTCATTAAGAGATATTTGGATCAATATTCATTACGGGAGATGAACCGCCCATTGCGGACCCGCATGATGGGTGGTGTGGGGGCTGGAGGTTAGAGACCTCCGGCTACCCGATTATATGCCTGCACCACCATGCAGGATAATTTCATTCTCGTTGCTATTTAATAGTTACAAAAAACTATCAGAGAACTATTTTACTTTATGGTTTCTTAGTTGGTGTTCACCCAATATTTTTCGAATTTATTCTTCTCTGTAATGGTATATGGATAATCGGCTAATTTTAAATAAACATCAATAATTCATTTATTTTAGTAGGTAAAAGTACATAACATCTAATTAAAAATGTTTCTAAGTATTCACTGCTGTTAGATTTAGACCCTAATAATTTTACTTTTCCAACCATTTCAGATGCAAGTTGTTTAAGGTTTGGACTAAACTTCGTTATTTCATCTATGTTAAACCATGCCTCCCCAAAACCTGAAAAAGCATTTAAATTCAGTTTACCTATGAAAACGACCGCATAATAGTCAAGATTTAAAAAATTTCTCGTTTTTAAGAAAGAATGCAAATTATGAGTTTACCACATAGGAGACGCTTATTATTGAGGTGATTCTGGTTCTCCTACTATTTTTTGTAATATAATGCTAGCTACAATACTCGCCATGATCGGCCACCAAATAAATGCATATATTGCGTAAACGTGTAGACAAAGATAAGCAATAGACGTAGTGATGTGAAATGTAGTGACTATAATAGAATCATTACTATCTTTAGTAATTAACCTCCCTAGTATCGAACATAGCCCAAGTAAAACCAGAAACCCTGCAATTGGATAGATAAGATAATTTAAAATGTCTAGTGTTGGATAGATAAGATCGTGTAAAATTTCCATTTTTGCATTGTTCCATCCCTTGAGCGAGAAATAGCTATATAAATCTATAAGAATAGCGACCAGAAAACCACCAGTTAATATAAATACCACTGGGTTTTTGAATATATTTGATTCTTCCCCCATTTCTGCACCTCCATAAAGGTAATTTGAGGTAATATCTTTGCCACAATCCTTAATTTCATAATCATACCTGCCAGCCTCTACGTTAATAGCAGAACCATTTTCATTCATTTCTTGGAGTTTTTGATAGCTATCTGTTTGTACTTTCTTCAATTCGTCACGATGGGTCATATTTGTTTTTGAAATAACTACATGATAAATATCTTTAGTAGAAATAAGTTCATTATTCACGATGACTTTACCTCTTTTAAAAGGTTCGATAAAATCATCCCTTACTTGCACTTCTGACAAATCTTTAAATATACACTTCCAAGAATTATCATTTTTCATTTTTAACACTATGTGAAACTTACTCAAGAGTAATACCTGCGCCATAAACGCTCAGAATGAACTTGGATTTGGTCATGTAAAACTGTAACCGATTTCTCTGTATATTTCATATATCCACCAAACCCTATATTGCATATAACAGCTTATTCAAAGGATCTAAACCCGCGAGTTGCAGACAGTAAACCCTTTGAGCTTTTTAATACTTTTAGTCTAACTCTGTATCTAAATGTAAATCAAGAGATTTATATTTGTTGTTTTTTTGTTATTGTAAAATACAAGAAATAACCCCGCGAGTTGTTGAAAAAACAAACACGATTTATAAATGCAAGAAAATAAAGCACATAAAATAAAAGTGACACTCACATTAAAAACTACTCATAGCTGTCTTTCAGATGAAATATAAACCTATTTTTCAAAACTATGAGATCAGATATCAGCCACTATAATTTATGCGTCTTCTTCTTTACTGATCAGATCAACCATGCGTTGACTAATCTCGTCATCGCTAAGGTCTTCTTTATGAGTGCCTATTGTCCATACATGGCCAAATGGGTCTTGTAATGTACCGGCCCTATCACCGTAAAATTGGTCATGTACTGGGCGTATTTCTTTACCACCTAAGGCAACCGCATTAGCAAATACGGCATCTACATCTGCAACGTAAAGCATTAAGCTCACAGGCGTGCCGCCAAGCTCATCAGGGCTTTTAAAATGCGCTTCAGGGCACATATCTGAAAGCATAATATGCGAATCACCAATTTTAATTTCTGCGTGAGCAATCCCGCCATCTGGCAGCGGCATTTGCATAATGAGCTGGGCATTAAATACCTTCTCATAATACTCGATTGCTTTTGCTGCGCCGTTAATTATCAAGTAAGGAGTAATTGCATGATACCCCTTTGGTATTGCTGAAACCGTCATTTTACGCTCCAAATGTGTGACCTTATTAAATAAAGGTTAGTCGATATCAGCTGAAAGTCAGCTTTACAAAAATGAAAACTAAATACTCTGGTTTAAGTAATAAAGTGGTTCTAGCCCTTTAAAAATAAATATCTCCCCCAAGGTCTATAAACACAGTAAGCAATTTAGCTATTTTTTGAAGGAGTTAATGATGAGCAAAACATTAATCATAGGCGCAAGTGGCCAGATTGGTAAAATAACGACACAGTTACTACTTAATGATCAGCATCAGGTTGTCGCTCTCGTACGTGATAAAAATAAGTTAAGCGATTTAAATAGTCCCTACCTCAGCGTGACCGAGCAAGATCTCGAGGGTGACTTTAGCCAAGCATTTGCAGGCTGCGAACAGGTAATTTTTGTTGCCGGTTCTGGCGGAAATACCGGCGATGATAAAACATTATTAATTGATTTATGGGCTGCGGTTAAAGCCGTAAATTATGCAAAGCAATATGATATAAAAAACTTTATTATGGTCAGTTCAATTGGCGCAGATGATCCTGATGCAACAGAAAGCGATTTAAAACCTTACTTAGTTGCTAAACATATGGCTGACGAACATCTAATCAATAGCGGCCTAAATTATACTATTGTACGCCCAGGTTCACTTACCAACGACAGTGCTTCATTGCAAATCACCACACAACGGCCAAGTGAACGTAAAGATGCAAAAGTCAGCCGTGAAAACGTGGCAAATGCCTTGTTGCAAGTGGTAAAAACGGCTCCTGGTGACAACCGAATATTTGAGTTATTTGATGCCAATTAAAGCCAGTATCTGGCTGTAATTACCGAAATACCAGGAGCTATAGCAGAATAATTTTCTGTATGCTCCTGCTGTTACTTAGCCTAACAATATTTATTAGTTTGGTGATTCAATGTATTACGCTAAACGTTATTGCGTTGAACTTTATATTGAATTACTAACTAATATTTTGAACACTCTGACCTTAAACCCTGTTTAGTAATCAATATCACTCCTGACTTTAAACAGCACATCGCCAATTTTCAAATCATTATATTTGGGTTGTGCAACCTCAATGTCATCTGCATCAATCAGTGTTTTTAGTAATTTAATTTGCTCGGGATTATCGATAGTCATGTATTTTGATTGCCATTGAGTACCATCATGAAACCACAGATTAGCTTCAGTTGAGTTATTCGTTTCATCTATAAATACATAATCGAGTTGTTCATCTTGATCTAAATCTATGGCGATAAAATAAAATGAATGACTTTTAAGCGGTGTCCAGCGGTTGAAATGTAAGCTCTCGAATACAGCCTGAATCAACTCATCCGAAAACACCTGCTGCCCAGGCCAAAACGTCGAGTGCGTAACAAACTCTGTTATTGATGTTTGCTCGGCTAAAGCCTCAAACTCTGGATTATCTGGGTTGACATACATTCGCTCAATGATCATTGCTTGCTCTGGATGAGTACTTTGAATTTGCGCTTGTAACTTTTGCATTGCAAGATAGCCTTGGCGTCCTAAATTACTTGAGAAGTAATAATAATCAAATTCTTCAATACTCACGTCACCTTCATTTAAGCGCGCGATTTGACTCTCGGTAGATAAACGCTGAAAATTCAAAACTGGCGAGTTCACTAGTAGCATAAATATTAAAATCACTACCCCCATCACAATATTAACTTTGCTTTGCACTTGTTGCCATGCATCGCGCTTTTTAACGATCCCGACTAAATACCCGAATGAAAAACACGCAAGTAAAAGACACACTAAAATAGCCCAGCAGCGACCCACCGTGATCCCGTATTGTTCAACTCTAAGCCAAATGCCATAAGCGGCAATCACACTGTAAATTGGTAATAAAGCAATACCAAAAAATACTAACCTGTGTATTACAATTTTATAAGGTCGCTGATCAGCAGCGTATTGATAAACCGTATTCACAAAAAATAAAGTGAGTACCTGTAACCATAAAACTAACGAGCTACCACTGCCTGTTTGCCATAATTTATCTAGCCCCGTAAACGGTAGCGTCGCTAAAAAGCCTAAAGAAATAACCGTAAGTACTGGCAGTAAAAACTTAATCAAGGTTTGCAATAAAAATGAGATGTTATCTTCTATATGCATAACCCCTCTAAAGATCACCGTGGCAAAACCGAACGCTAAGGTTAAAGTTGGGATCCAAAACCAGTCTTTTTTGAGTAGCTCAGAGAAAAATGTAATCTCTAACGCATTAAATAGCGCCGCTCCTAACTGCAAAATTCCCCAGAAAATTAAAACGAATAACCAACACTCTGCAAATAAAATAAAGTTTCGCCATGAGAGCTTGAATAATTGGCTATAACTAATTGCTTCATTACCAATCAGTTGTTGGATATACATAAGTGCTTTAAAGCTGGCAATTAAGGCTGTGAATATAAAAATGGCCGTTAAAGCATCGTTATTAACCAGCGCAATAGGGTATTGCTGAGCACCAATATAAGCACCAAGGAGTGATAACAACAGACTAAATGGTAACAAGTAACTAAGCAGTTTTTTAATATTAGCTTGCTCTACAGCAAGTAAAGTCAGTAGCACAAAACTAATGGTAAAAGTAACTAAAGAAAACAACCAAACTGGCTCTGTCGCAGGCCATAGCTGATTTTCAACACTACGATATAACAAAGTAAGAACAATGCCTTGCACTAAGGAAAGTACAAAAATAAAAGGTTTAGGTAGTTGATTATCCATATCTATCACTCAGGTTTTTCATCAGTGTGCGATAAATGTACCTTTTATTCAATGATGATTACATTTTCAAGTAAAAATCCTTACACAGAGCTATATACTCATCGCTATATTGAGCCCCTTGACCATGAATCGTTAAGCTGGTCAGCTCGCATTCTTGCATCTGATAAGCAAAGCACATTAAGCTCCTGCTCGGCGCTTTAGTGGCAGTAGTTTGTACTAAACAATGGCGCACTAAATACAAACCTTGTAATTGCGCTTGTGCAATAAACAACTGCGCTTCTGGGCAAGGTAGAATCACATTTAAAAAAGCATTTTGGTGACTAAGGTGTTTGAATGCAGTGATTAACTCACTAAAACTTAAGCTATCTGTATGACGTGCGGTATTACGGGCTAAGTCCTGCCCTTTTAAACTGGCATTAAAATACGGAGGGTTACTGATCACAACATCAAACTCAGTTGTGGTGGTTACTTGCTGAATAGCTTTTTGCATCAATTTAATATCGGACCATGGGCTATTTGTAAAATTTTGCTGCGCATCAGCACATGCATTGGCATCAATTTCAACAGCATTAACCTGCATAGTTGGTTTGCGTTGCTTGCACATTAATGCCAACAACCCAGTACCTGTGCCAATATCAAGTAACCGCTGTGAAGTAGTTAAGTCAGCCCATGCACCGAGTAAAATTCCATCCGTCGAGACCTTCATCGCACTGCGCGTTTGCGCTACTTTAAATTGTTTAAACACAAAGCCTGACATTTTTTCACCTTTTCATTCACCAACTGGCGGATAGCGCGTATAATTACCAGCAATTGTCCTCTATTTTTGACACTCTATGCAATTTTCTGATTTTGATATTGATAACAAGATACTACAAGCCGTTGCTAAAATGGGTTACGAAACCCCAACTAGCATTCAACAACAAGCGATCCCTGAAGCGCTGCAAGGCCGTGATATTTTAGCCTCTGCACCAACCGGTACTGGTAAAACAGCGGCATTTTTGATCCCGGCGATTCAATACTTACTTGATTTCCCGCGTCGCGAGCCTGGTTTTGCCCGTGTTTTGATCATGACTCCAACGCGCGAGTTAGCTTATCAAATTCATGAACAGTGTGAACTACTTGCTAAAGGCACTAACCTTAAAATTGGTGTTGTTACTGGCGGTATTAACTACGGTACGCATAAAGAAATTTTTGAAAAAAATAACGATATATTAATCGCCACACCAGGGCGATTAATGGAATATTTAGAAACCGAAAACTTTCATGCCGAAAACGTCGAGATGCTTATTTTAGACGAAGCAGACCGCATGTTAGACATGGGCTTTCGTAAAGAAATGATGCGTATTTGTGAAGAAGCAAAAAATCGTCGTCAGTGCTTTTTATTCTCAGCCACTCTTGAAGGCGATAGCGTTGAACGATTTGCAGAGCAAATTTTAAAAGATCCAGCCCTATTAGAAGCTGAATCTTCACGTAAAGAAAAAGCTAAAATCCACCAATGGGTACACATTGCTGATGATTACAACCATAAATTAGCAATGTTGGTTGAAATACTAAACAGTGAAGACTTAAGCAAAGCTATTGTGTTTGTTAAAACCCGTGATCGCCTAGAAACATTAGTCGGCGAGCTGACCAATGCTGGGGTTCGCGCAGCCTGGTTACGTGGCGAGATGCCACAAGACAAACGCATGAAGGCAATGGAAAATTTCCACAGTGGCCGTACAAGAATATTAGTTGCGACTGATGTTGCCGCCCGCGGTATTGATGTGGCTGATATTAGTCATGTGATCAACTTTGATATGCCACGTACAGCAGACGTGTATGTTCACCGTATTGGCCGCACTGCTCGCGCAGGTAAGAAAGGCATTGCAATTTCGTTAGTAGAAGCCCATGACATTGCAGTATTAGCCAAAATTGAACGCTACATTGAGCTGCGCCTTAAACGCCGTGTTGTTAAAGGATTTGAGCCGCGTCATAAAGAAGCTAAAGCGCCAATCAAAAAACATAAAGATCCGGTAAAAATCAAAGCCCGTAAAAAGGCCAAAGCAAAAGCTAAGAAAAAGAAATAATTCATCTGCTTTGACGCTACATAAAAAGCCGAGACTTATCATAGTCTCGGCTTTTTACATTCAGTTTTACCTACTCGCAGTAAGTTATTAAACCCTCTCATAGCAGTCATGCAAATTAATTATCTTGTGCTCCCCATTTAGCTTGCTCATTACAAGCTTGCAGCTACGACCATCACTTAACAAAAAATATATTGCATCGCTATAGCTGAGCTGCGCTAAACAGCAACTACAAATCTAAATTAGTTAGCTAATCGCCGTACTTTTTACTCAGTTGAATGTAAAAAATTCCAAAAACATTACCCGAACTTAAAATACCCCTTCAATTTCAATACGTTAAAGTTGGAATAAATATTGTAACAGTAAGCTTACTATTCACTAAACACATACAATAGATGTTATGAGGGAAATCATGGACCGCTTCAAATTAACTGTATCATTGGTATCACTTTGCTGTGTATTTTTACTCGCCTGCGCAACGCAAGTCAGTGCAGCCACTAGTACAATTATGATCAGCAGCGTTTCTCCTCAACCAACACTACAGCAGACTATAATTGATAAACTGCGCAGCAATCCAAACCTAAACCTCTCGCAACTGCGAGTACACGTTGATGGCAACAAAGTAGCCATTTATGGTCTAACCGAAACCGGCTTTGAACGCGCACTGGCACAAAAGTTTTTAGAAAACACCCAAGGTGTAGCAATCATAGAAAATAAAATGCAGGTGAGAGATTGAAGAGTTTAAAGCTGCTAGGCTAAAGATTAAAGAGTTAAAGCAACTGATTTTCTGGTGATTCAACTTAGGTTTACTTAAAACACAGAAAACGCAAATCTCCAGAACATGACTTACAAAGTAAAATCCCAGCTAAACGCATACTTATGGTTTAGCTGGGATTTATCTGTAATAAAATTAGAAATTGCGTATTTCTACCGTTGAATTATTAAACTCAAATTTATTAATTTTGCCGCATTGAGCAACATGATTAGTACTAGCATAAGGGGGGGTTGCTTGCGCGATATTGCCCTCCCAGCCCTGACCATTTTTAATAAACGCTTTTACCTCAAACCATCCATTAACCGCTTTGCTGCAATCCATATCAACATCAAGCAGCCAATAATGTTCACCCCAAATATTCAGTGGTGTAACACCAAAGCCATCATTAGCAACGGTTTTTTCTGCTCCCCAAGTTGCTGGCCAAATATTAGTTGTCCAATCGGTTGCGGTCCCTTGCGCCTCACTACTTTGGCCCGTTTCAATACCATACCAATCTAGGTAATTATCGTTTGCTTTCCAAGGACTGGTAGTGGCACTTTGCAAATTATTATGGCGAATTGGCATAGCACATTCAAAGTTGCTTGTTTGGCAGTTACGCCCAAGGTTTGTGTTTGCATAAACATGGTCAATTCCGCCGCGAATAAACATATCTTGGCCAGTTTGCGTTTGTGCGTTAATAAATATCACAGTTCGCTGCCAATCACTCTGAGGATCAGGGGTTGAGTTAGTGGTTAACTTGGCATTTTTATGAATAGCCATTGCATCCCACGCGGCTACATTTAAGTTTATAGTGCCATTTGCATTAACAGTAATAACTTCACCAGTACAACTTGTTGCATCATTACTCAGCGCTCCTTTTAGCACGTTACAGTATTGCCCTGGAGCCATATCTGTTTGCACGGTGGTATTGAGTGTTGAGCCTTCTTTATTAATGGCAACATGACCTGAACTTCCTCTACCAAAGGCTATTTGATTGTTAGTATTATCCCACCAATTGGTTGTTGCCCAGCTATCAGCCGTATTATTTCTAAAATCTACGCCACCTGCAATGTATGCCCAACGATGCTCACATTGCCAATTACTCGCAAAGCATTCTAAATTACCGTTGTTATGCACAGGTACGCTTGGACCACCAGCATCTGTGTCACCATGATAGTCGTAACTAGACATTACTTTTGGATAACCATACGGGTAAGCCAACATAAATACGTTTGCTAAGTCGTACAAGCGGCCATCTTCAAAGGTAATTACATTACCGGCACCACCATGACCGCGTTGATTATCATGATTATCTACAAATACTACAGCTGATGCACTTGGCATAAACCCCCACCCTTCACCAAAATTACTTAACCATGCGAGCGAGCCATTTCTAAAGGTATTGCCAAGTTCAGTGCTGTATTTAAACTCCGTAACTAAACCTGACGCTAAATACTCAGAGGCAGCAACAGCCTCGCCACCTTGATCAATTACTTCTTGAAAGACCACTGGCGAGCCATTCACTTTCGCCATTAAACTTTGAATATCACTGGCTGCAACATGTTTAGAGGCATCAAACCGAAACCCCTTAACACCAATGGCTTGTAATTCATTAATGTAAGCCGCTAATGTATTTTGGACATACGTTGCAGCGGTATCTAAATCTGCTAGTCCAACTAACTCACAGTTTTGTACTCGGTAACGATCGTTGCCGTAGTCAGAGCCATTAATGGTGCAACTGGTGTGAAAGTCTTGTGGGCTATAAATTGGGTATTGTTTATTACCATAGGTATTACCAGCGGTACCTGTACCACTGCCTGCAGCCATATGATTGATTAAAGTATCTACATAAATATCAACGCCAGCGGCATTACAGCGATTAACCATATCAATAAACTGCTCGCGGTTACCGCCTCGGCTTTGCAATAGGTAACTGACAGGTTGATAACGCGTCCACCATTGGCTGCCTTGTATATGTTCATTAGGCGGCGATACCTGTACCGCAGCATAGCCTTTAGGTCCTAAGTATTGTTCACATTCGAGGGCTACATCTTGCCAGTTCCATTCAAATAGATGGACGAATGTTGTTGGTGTTGCATTTGCAATCGACGTAGCACTTAGGCCAATACTTAGCCCAATAGTGGTTACTATTTTTTTAATTTTCATTGTGTGTTCCGTTGTGTTGTCAAGTAATAGGTATTATTTATTTACAAAGAATTAACAGTAGAGGGATTCTCACAAAATGAAAATTGAATACGTATGCAATCAAAAATTCAAAAACACCATCGATTATGGATGCTTAGCACAAATGCAGTGGCACGAGTGTATCGCTAACTTATTCTTTGTGTGTGTTGGAGTGTTTATTAACGGGCAGTACAGAGCGGTAAAACGAGTATACGGTTTTTATCTTTATTACGAAATCTTGAAGTTTGGGGTTAGCTTTTTCAGACTGCAGTTTGCTCTACAAAGTGATTATTTATGTTGCGCGTTTTTGCGATTTTGGCATTCATTAAGAACCTGTAGCTTTTGTGCAGGGCTTGCACTGTGCCACGCGAGAATTTCATCAAGGGTTCTAAAGCAACCGATACAGGTATCGTTTTTATCCAAACAACAATGCCGAATACATGGGCTACTTGGTTCTTCATTGCTCACTTTAATGTTATTCATTAATTTTACCTTCGACTTTACTTATTAGACACTAGCCTTAGTTTTAGCTCGTGTCTAATAAGTGCAGTAGATAATCGGCTAGCGATAACTAAACTATGACCACTGCCTTTTACTTGTTTTGATGCTTCGCCATAAATGCTGTCTATCAGTAGAAAACTTAATACTGGTAAATATGCGCCAATCAACAACTGTATTACCAGCTGTAAATTTGTGTAAATTAGCACTATCAACAGGTAAATATTACCTGTTGATAGAACCATTTATTGTTCTGAGTGCTGGCGCTTTTCAGTGATCATCGCATCGAGTTTTTCACCGCCTTTAATACCAAAATCAAGGGTGCGAATTGGGAATGGAATACTAATATCAGCGTCACTTAGCGCTTGTTTGACTGCCACAATTGCTTTATGGCGTACGGTCATAAAGTCTGCCTCGCCGGGGTATTTTATCCAAAACCACACCAGTAAGTTGACACTACTGTCGCCAAACCCTTCAGCATAAACAGCGGTTTCGTCTTGTTTAATTACAAAATCAAATTCATTGATTTTTTTAACTATCACCTCAGCTGCCAGCTCTGGGTCATCACCATATGAAATGCCCACCGGCACTTCAATGCGGCGTACACCTAAGGTACTGTAATTACGTAATACATTACGAAAAAGTATTTTGTTAGGCACTAAAATCAGTTGCCCATAAAAGTTTTCGATAAGCGTGTTACGCAAATTTATTGAGCGCACATTGCCAAACACATCATCGGTTTTTATAACATCGCCTGTTTTAAAGGGTTTGCGAATACCCATAGCAATACCAGCTATTAGGTTCTCGGTCATATCTTGAAAGGCAAAACCAATTGCTAAACCAACAATCCCAGCACCAGCCAGTAATGACGTTACAGTGCCTTTTAGCCCTATAAAATCGAGGGCAACAAATAACCCAACACACAGTACTATCATCTTGAATATCGATGCCATTAAGTCTGCAATTTGTTGGGAGTCTAACGAGCGGCGTAAAACATTGCGCATCATCGAACCTAAAAAACGCGCGAGAATTGAGAAAACAATGGCGATGATCACCGCCACTATAAAATTAGGTATATGACTTATTACGACATCAAACCAGCCACCGAGTTTTTCTTCAATAAGTTTTTCGGCATCGCTGATAGAAGGTATTTTTAGCATTGCTTAACCTTGATTATTTTATAAATAGTGTCAGGTTATTGCAAAATAAGCGCCAAAACTAAAAAGCCATGCATTGCATGGCTTTTAAACAGATTAATAACTAGTTTTGTTCATCTCTTAGAAATACTGGCTCCAGCTCTTTTTGGGTCGCTTCGCTACTGTAGTAGTAACCATCAACAGTAAACTTTTTTAAATCGCTTAACTGGGTAACTTTATTCTCAATAATGTAGCGAGCCATCAAGCCGCGCGCTTTTTTAGCATAAAAGCTGATAATTTTATATTGGCCGTTTTTACAGTCTTTAAAGTGTGGAGTAATGATTTGCGCGTTTAAGGCTTTTTTATCAACCGCTTTAAAATACTCGTTTGATGCTAAATTTACTAGATATTGGCTATCTTGCTCAGCGAGTACGCTATTTAGTTTATCAGCAATAATACTGCCCCAAAATTCATAGAGGTTTTTACCACGGCTGTTATCAAGCTTAGTGCCCATTTCTAAGCGATACGCTTGCATTAAATCAAGTGGTTTTAATAACCCGTAAAGGCCTGACAAAATACGTAGGTGACTTTGCGCGTAATCAAGTTGCCCGGCAGTTAAGCTGTTTGCATCTAAACCACCATATACATCGCCATTAAAAGCCATCACTGCTTGTTTAGCGTTGTCGGTAGTAAACGGTTGCGACCACTCACTAAAGCGCGCAGCATTAAGGCCTGCAAGCTTATCGCTAATTTTCATTAAACTGCCAATTTGTGCCGGCGTTAATTCGCGGCACACCTTCATCAACTCTTCGCTGTGCTCAAGTAACTCAGGTTGCGTGAATTTATCAGTGCTTGCTTGGCTCTCGAAATCTAAATTTTTTGCAGGTGAAATAACAGTGATCATAGTTAGCTATTGACTTGGAAATTATTTAATGTCAATTTCAACATTAAATGAAACGAAAAGCACGTTTTGTTTATATCAATTAGTTAGAATTGATTGGTATGATACCTACCTTATTAGCACAGCAAATTATGCTATGCACCTTCGTTCTTCACTGATACGGACATAAGACCTATTAAGCGCTGTCACAGTGCTGCAGTATAAGGTAGTTACAGTAGATTTTCTTTTAACTTGCTTGGAATGAGGAAAGCAAATGACTTCAGCTCTACAAAGGCTCAAACAACATTCATCTATCGTGGCCGACACTGGTGATATTGAAGCGATTAAAAAACACCAACCGGAAGATGCAACAACTAACCCTTCATTGCTATTAAAAGCCAGTGAAATTGAAGCCTATAAGCCGTATTTAGATAAAGCGTGGAGTTATGCTAAAGAAACCGAGCAAGACGCTGCTAAACAATTAGAACTAGCCTGTGACTACTTTGCTGTATTACTAGGTAAAGAGATCAGTGACATTGTGCCGGGTTATATTTCAACAGAAGTTGATGCGCGTTTATCATTTGATACTCAAGCAACAATTGCTAAAGCACACACATTACTAAGCCTTTATGAAAAAGAAGGTGTGAGCAAAGATAAAATCTTAATCAAAGTTGCCTCAACGTGGGAAGGTATTAAAGCCGCAGAGCAACTTGAAAAAGAAGGTACTAAGTGTAACTTAACGCTGCTATTTAGTGATGCTCAAGCCCGTGCTTGTGCAGATGCTAACGTATTTTTGATTTCACCATTTGTTGGCCGTATTTTAGATTGGCACGTTGCTAACGGCTTAGAAAAACCAACCGATCCATTACAAGATCCAGGCGTGCAATCAGTACGCAGTATTTTTGAATTTTATAAGCGCCATGATTATAAAACGGTTGTTATGGGCGCAAGTTTCCGTAACACCGGTGAAATCATCGCACTAACTGGTTGCGATAAACTAACCATCAGTCCTAACCTTTTAGAAGAGCTAGGCAACCTTGAAGGTGCACAGGAGTATTTACTTGAAAGTGATATTGCTAAAGAGCCTAAACCTGCACCACTAACTGAAGCTCAGTTCCGTTGGTTACATAATCAAGATGCCATGGCGACAGAAAAACTAGCTGAAGGTATTCGTTCTTTTGCTGATGCACAAGAGCAACTAGAAGCGCGTTTTAAAGCAATGTAATCGCTTTTATCGTTTAAATTAAACGTCGCATTTGCGGCGTTTTTTTATGCCTGAAAATAATCTCTATTCATTAATTTATCACTTACCTGTAACATAAATGTCACTTTTTTATTCTATTTTAGTGTGGCCTGTGGTATAGGTATTTTCGAGGTTCAAAAAATTCAATAGGAGAAGTTCATGGATAGCCTAGACGATATTTTAGAGATATTAGAAGGTCCTGATACAACAAGAAAGACCTCTCAGAAAAATAAAAAGAGAAAATGGCGCGAAATCGAAGCTTTAAAAGACAAGCAACGTTTACGTAAAGAACTACAGGAACTAGACTTTTTTACAGACAATATTGCGATTGATGAATTAGATTTTTAATTTCGCAATAGCTACTAACCAACTAAAAGGCCCTTACCGATAAAGTAAGGGCCTTTGTTTTTATCAGTTAACGTATATTCTGCGCGGGATAAACTCGCACCTACAATTCCTAAACTTGCCAATCGATCGCTGTTTGCCCTTGCTGTGTTAATAACTGATTGGTAGCGGAAAAATGCTGGCAACCAAAGAAGCCACGATGCGCAGACAACGGCGATGGGTGCGGGCCATTTAAAATATGGTGACGCGTACTATCAATGCCTTTACCTTTCTTTTGTGCGTGAGCACCCCATAAAATAAATACCACACCTTCACAGTGTTGATTAATATGGGCAATAACCTTATCGGTAAACTGCTCCCAACCTAAGTGTTTATGGGAATGGGCTTGGCCTTGCTCAACAGTCAGTACGGTATTAAGTAAAAACACCCCTTGCTCTGCCCAGCGTTGTAAATAACCGTGCGTAGGCACGCGAAAACCATCGATATCTGTAGCCAGCTCTTTATAGATATTTTTTAATGAGGGAGGAAGTTTACCAACCTCTGGTAATACCGAAAAACACAAACCATGTGCTTGTCCTTCGCCGTGGTAAGGATCTTGTCCTAAAATAACCACTTTTATATTACTTAACGGTGTTGCATCAAATGCACTAAATACATACTGCTCTGGCGGATATACAGCAATACCTTCGCTGCGCTTTTGAGCGACTGTATCCAACGTCTGCTGCATATAAGTTTTTGCACATTCGGTTTTTAAAAAGTCTTGCCAATCACTCATTGTGGCTCCTTAATTGCAACGCGTGAATCATCTATTTTAGTACACATATCAGCAAGACCATCCAACATACGCGTGGTAAAGCGGTGTAGTAAATCAGCATTGACGCTAATAAACTGGTGGTGCTTTACCGCGGGTACTTCGGGCCATTGTGTCCAATCAATCACAGTTTGCTGCGCTTGTGACTTTTCATTAGGCAATATAATGATCTCTGGTTTTGCCACGATCACATTTTCAATACTTATCAGAGGGTAATCAGTTCGGCTACTAGCAAATACATTACGACCTTGGCAAATTTCGATTAACTGATTGATCCAGGTATTTTTACCCACCGTCATCATCGGTTCTGCCCATAGCTGGTAAAATACCGCGACCTTACTTTTACCTTGCTGCTTGGCTTTGATTACAGCAATTTTCTGCTCAAATTCAAGTGCGGCTTGCTCGGCTGATTGCTCATGTCCAGTAAGCTCACCTAAACGGCGCAGTTCATTGGGCACTTTATCTACTTCACTCGCGTCACTGTAAATTATATCAATGCCAAAACTTTTAATACGTGCTAAATCCTCAGCTTTGCTACCCGTTTTCCATGCTAAAACTAAATCAGGTTTGAGGGCCAGTAGCTTTTCTATTTGAATACCTTGGTGACCACCGATACGTGGGATATCATTGGCCGCAGCAGGAAAATCAGCATATTCCACGGTTCCCACGATTTGCTCACCAGCGCCGATGGTATAGAGGTTTTCAACAATATGCGGGGCCAAGGCGATAATTCTTAATTGCTGCTTGTTAGGATCAGCCACGAGCTTAAAGCAGCACAGAGCCAGCGATAAAACGAGTACAAGCCTAAGCGTAGCCATTAATAATCAAATCCTATTTGCGCTTTAACACCAGCATCAAATGCATGCTTAACATTGCGCACTTCACTAACAGTATCAGCTAAGTCAGTTAACTTGCGGTGCGCACCACGGCCAGTAATAATTAAAGATTGCATTGGCGGACGATTAGCGATCACTTCGAGTGCTTCGTCTAAATCAATGTAGCCGTAGGTGATCATATAAGTAATTTCATCAAGTAATACTAAATTAATTGATTCGTCAGCCAACATACGTTTTGCTTCTTGCCAAGTCGCTTGCGCCGCTGCGGTATCTGATTCTTTATTTTGCGTCTCCCAGGTAAAACCTGTGTTCATAATGGCAAATTCAACCCCTGCGCCTTGCAATACATTACGCTCACCACACGGCCAAGTACCTTTAATAAACTGGCACACAGCAGCTTTCATGCCATGGCCTACACAACGTGTTACCGTGCCAAACCCTGAGGTTGATTTACCTTTACCATTACCAGTGATCACCTGAAAAACGCCTTTCTCAGTTTGTGCTGCGGCTATACGCTCATCAACTTTATCTTTTACTTTTTGTTGGCGTTGTTGGTGCTTGTCGTTATGTGTGTCGCTCATGATTAACTCCTTCCCAGTTTTGGTAAATTTGCGTTATTTTCTCTAAATCTAAATATTCTTTACACATCGTGGCTAAGCGCGTTAATTGCTGCTCGCGATGTGTGTCTATATCTATTAATTGGGTAATACCACTATTTGGCAACACCCAATCCAGTATTAGTTGCGTAGCTGCACTGCTATCAAATAAGCCATGTAAGTAAGTACCTGCTATACAATCATCATCTGATATAAAACCATCTTGCACAACATGCTGTGGATGCTGAGTAAATTGTAAAAAAGGCTTTTTAAATGCTGGGCCTGCGCTACAACCGGCGTGTATTTCATAGCCTGCGACTTTTGCTTGTTGACCGCCAAGATGGATCACACCGGCAGCTTGAGTTAGTACTTTATGCTGCCCTAAATGAGTGGCAAAATCAGCGAGCCCTAAAGCTTTACAGTGTGTTTTACTTGATTCCACACCCTCAGGGTCATAAATATCTGTGCCGAGCATTTGCAAACCTCCGCAAATACCTAATAACTTACCGCCATAACGCAAGTGACGCTGAATCTGCTCGCCCCAGCCTTCATTGTTTAAAAAGGCTAAATCATTAATAACATTTTTACTGCCAGGAATGATGATCAGATCAACGTGTGGAATTGCTTGAGTATGGCGAATGTAATTAATGTCAATTTGCGGGTTTAAACGCAGCGCATCAAAATCAGTGTGGTTACTAATATGAGGAAGTAGCAATACTGCGATTTTTATTTTTGCTTGGCTTACTTGATTATCTATCGCTACCGCGTCTTCAGCATCGAGGGCGAGATCATGTAAATACGGCAACACCCCTAAAACTGGTTTACCGGTGTACTCTTCAAGCCAATCAAGGCCACCTTGCAATAAGCCTATATCGCCACGAAAACGGTTGATCACAAAGCCTTTTACTCGGGCTTGTTCTGACTCGCTTAATAGCGCAAGAGTACCGACCAAATGCGCAAACACACCGCCTTTATCTATATCTGCAATAATGATCACGGGGCAATCAACCGCTTCGGCGTAACCCATATTAGCAATATCACCCGCACGTAGATTAATTTCAGCCGGGCTGCCCGCCCCTTCAACTACCAGTAGCTCAAACTCTTCGCTTAAACGCTGTTGCGAAGCCAGTACCGCATCCATCGCGACTTTTTTATAATCATGATAAGCACCTGCTTCCATATTACTAATGGCTTTACCGTGAATTATCACTTGAGCGCCAGTATCACTATTGGGCTTGAGTAAAATGGGGTTAAAATCAACCCGTGGCGCCACTTTAGCTGCAATCGCCTGAAGTGCTTGCGCACGACCTATTTCGCCGCCATCTTCTGTTACAGCGCTGTTTAAGGCCATATTTTGCGGTTTGAATGGAGCAACTTTGATCCCGCGTTCAACAAATACCCGGCACAATGCTGCAACTAAAGTACTTTTCCCTGCATCAGAAGTCGTACCTTGTACCATTAATGTTTTCATCATGACTGCCCTTTCAGTGTTAAGGCAAGACCTGCCATTATAAATTCAACTCGCGCAGCTTTTGCGGCAATGGCTTGATGTAACCAGCCTGATTCATCTACAAACCGGCGGCTTAGCTCGCCCAGAGGCACAATACCGTGGCCAACTTCGTTACTGACAAAAATCACTTGCCCCGGTAAATTTTCAAGGGTATTTAGTAGTGCTGATTTCTGTTCATCCCAACAATCACTTGTGGCGTGACATAAACAGTTACTTAACCATAAGGTTAAGCAATCAACTAAAATACAGTTATCTTTGCTGCTATGTGTTTGTAACGCTTCAGCCAATGCAATTGGCTCCTCAACTAACGGCCAATCGACAGGGCGCTGTTGTTGATGATGGACTATACGATCTTGCATTTCAGTATCGTGGGCTTGCGCCGTTGCGAGGTAAATAACGCTTTTATTGCTTTGCTGTGCAAGCTGTTCAGCAAAGCGGCTTTTTCCACTGCGTGCGCCGCCTAAAATAAATGTGTGGTTAGCGTTCATAATACACTCACGAAAGTCAAGTAAATGGCAATTTCACTTAGCTGCTGCGCCGCACCTAAACAATCGCCAGTGTAACCACCTAACTGCTGTTTAAACCAGCGGATCAAAATGACTCTTAGGATCAGTAATACTGCGATAAGAATGAATACGGTTTGCCATAACAATACACCAACAGCAATCAAGCTAACCAGTAAAGTAGCGGCGGTTACAAGTAACATAACTAAACTAGTGACCGATAGGTGCATAGCAAGCGGCTTTACTTTTGAAGTCGCATCCTCACTTACATACTCCATCCCCATAATTAAACTGGTTGCCACTACTCGGCTTACACATTGCCCGATAACAATTGCACTCAATACAGTAATCAATGACTCACTAAGAAAGAGTAGGCTTTGAAATTTAACCAGCAGCATAATAAATAATGCCGCTGCACCATAAGTACCAAGACGACTGTCTTTCATAATGGCAAGCTTTTGCGACACCTGCCAACCACCGCCAAAACCATCCCATACATCGGCCCAGCCATCTTCATGAAATGCGCCTGTTAATAACAACCCGACCGCCATCATTAGTAATACACTTATTGATGCTGGTAACAGTAATTGAAAAATGCCGTAGCTGAGTGCTAATAATCCACCAAGCAGTAAACCCACTAAAGCAAAATAGCGACTTGCTTGATTTAAATGAGCACCGCTTACATTAAAGCGCAACTGCACCGGTAGCCGGGTTAAAAAGCTAATTGCTAATAACAGTAACTGCCATTGCGTTACTTTATTTGCCTCTAGGTTAGGCATTAACTGACAACCTGCTCAACACCAGCATCAGCAAAACTAGCCATCTGATTATAAAAACCAAGTGCGGCTTGCAATAATGGTAAACTTAACGCAGCGCCAGTGCCTTCACCCAAGCGTAAATCAAGTTGCAGCAGTGGCTTAACATCGAGTGCGTTTAACATCAGTCGATGGCCTTGCTCATTTGAGCAATGTGCAAAAATTAAATAATCTTTCACTGCTGGGTTAATATTAATTGCGGCCATTGCCGCAGCACTACAAATAAAGCCATCAACTACTACAGCCATGCCTTGCTCAGCCGCAGCCAACATAGCTCCCGTAATATGCACAATTTCAAAGCCACCTAACGCTGCAAGTAGTGAAATAGGATCTGCTAAATGTAACTGATGCAATACCAGCGCTTGCTCTACAACTGTTATTTTACGCGTAACAATATCATCACTAACACCCGTGCCTTTGCCAACACACTGCTGTGCAGGTAAATTCAGCATAGCTGCCATAATCGCTGCTGCACTGGTGGTATTACCTATGCCCATTTCGCCAAAGGCAATTGTATTACAACCACTATGACTGAGCTGCTGCACCAGCTGTTTAGCATTATTAAAGCCTTGCTGTACCTGCGCGGTATTCATTGCCATGTCTGTATTAAGTGGCTTTGTTATACTTCCTAGACGGCAATTATGGACACTTGGCGCTGTGACTGGATGCAAAATACCACAATCAATCACTTCTAATTGCCAACCTAACTGTTGGCAAAAGACATTAATAGCGGCACCACCGCTGACAAAATTAGCTACCATTTGTGAAGTGACATCACTGGGCGCTATCGATACCCCTTGTGCAGCAACACCATGATCTCCTGCAAATACCAGCAAAGTAGGCTTCTTGATTGTAGGTGCAAAGGTTTTAAAAGCATCTTCGCTTGCCACTTTTTGACTAAACAAAGTAACCAGTTGTATTGCACATTGTTCTAACTGTCCAAGTGCACCAAGCGGTTTAGTTTTTTGGTTAATCTTATCAATGATGAGGTGACCAAATTGATTAGTTACTGTAGGTATATTAAACATCTGACTAACTCTCTCGCTTGCGAAAATAAAGTAACGATAAAAAGAAAATACTGCCTATTGCAGAAGTAATAACACCGATTGGCAATTCTTGATTTGCAAGTAAAACACGCGATAGCACATCAACCCACACCATAAATATACCGCCAACTAAAGCCGTCATGATCAAACCAGTAATAGTGCCTTGCGACACAAAAAACCGTACTATATGCGGGATCATCAAACCAACAAAACCAATACCACCACACATCGCCACTAACACTGCAGTGATCAATGAGCTCAATACCAACATTAATAACCGAAACCGCTGTACCGGTATTCCTAAAGTTGCAGCACTTTCATCACCTAGTAACATTGCATTTAGTTGCCGACGAAAACCCATCATCAGCCCGGTGCAACTAATAATAACTAAAGCGGGTAACCATAACGTTGACCATTGTGCGCGAGCAAAGCTGCCTAGCGTCCAAAATAAAATAGCCGTGATCGCCTGTGGATCACTAAAATACAAAAGTAAGCTGGTAAAGGCACTGAATAAAAAGGATAAAGCGACCCCAGCCAAGAGCATACTTTCAACTTGTCCGCGACCAGCTCGTCCGGCAATAAAAACCAGTAATAACATAGTCAATAAACTACCAACAAATGCCGCGGCCGACATTGTTATTCCCGCGCTGACTCCTGTTAGTGTCATAAAACATACCACACCAAATGAGGCTCCCGATGAAATACCAAACAAGTAAGGATCGGCTAACGGGTTACGGGTTACGGTTTGTAAAATTAAACCAGCAATAGCTAAACCAGAGCCAGCTAAAAACGCCAACAATGTTCGTGGCATTCGCAGTTGCCATATGATCCGCGCTATAAAGGAGTCATCTCCCTGACCTATAATACTGTGGTATACATCAATGAATTTACTGGTCGCAGCACCAAAGCTAAGTGCTATAAAAATGCTCGACAAGGCAAAGAATAACGCCACGCTGACTGCAAAATAATTATTTTTTTGCATCAACGCCACCACCTTGATAACCGTAAAAATAGGTAATACGCGGAATGACCTTATTTAATTGTTTACTCTGTGGATGCGCCGAGACTTCGGCACAGACACCAAATACTTCGCTAAGCATTTCTTCCGTGATGACGTATTCTGGGCTACCCGTTGCAACTAACTTACCTTGCTTTATCACCAGTAGTTCATCACACATACTTGCTGCAAGATTAAGATCATGGAACGACGCTAATACCGTTACATTTAGCGATTTAGCCAACTCCATTAATTGAATTTGATATTTAATATCTAAGTGGCTGGTAGGCTCGTCCATAATTAATAATTGAGGGCTTTGTACAATTGAACGTGCTATCAATGCGCGTTGCTTCTCGCCACCGGAAAGGGAATCAAACGATTGCTGTAAATGATGGCTCAAGCCAACTTGCTCAATCGCCTGAAAAATAATTTGTTGATCATTTTTAGTTGTCGAACTAAATAAGCTTTTATGCGGCGTAAGGCCAAGACTCACTACATCAAAAAGCGATAGATTAAATTGCGAAGGTGTTTCTTGCAGCACCACAGCAACCTGCTTGGCATATTCATCCGCACTTAGCTGCCAAATATTTTTCCCTGCAAATATAACCTCACCGCACACTGGTTTAGTGTAACGGTATAAACAACGCAATAAACTTGATTTACCTGCGCCATTAGGCCCTAACAAACCGATAAACTGGCCTGGTTTTATTGCAAAATTAATATCGTGCAAAATGGCGGTATTTGCCACCGACCACGATAAATTAGCTACTTCAAGTAAAGGGGGATCAATTACTGCTGGTATTTGCAATGTGTTATCTCTCTAGCAATAGCTAAACCCAATACACTACAAACCATTATGATCATGGTGATAATAGAAGAGTTAGCCCGCTCAATAGGTAATAAATTAACGTATTTTGTATCTGACTTATCGCGCTTGCGACTTACAGTTGCGGGAACAGTTGAGGAGTTACACCCCATTCCAAAATACATAAGGCTCTATTATGGGCGGGTGAGTAAATATTTCAATTAATATCTTTCTAGACGGCTAAAAATAGTATTTTAAAACACAATTCTTGGCCATGCTTTATCGCTATCATCTATGTAAATATCAATACAAATGAGCTTCCCATAACCGATTGAAAATATGTTTTGCTGATTCGACTCTTTTGGTAACCGACAAATAATACCTAATAGTTGCTTGATCACTCCGGCATGCGTTAAAACTAATTGTGCTTGGGTACGATTACTTGCAATATCAATTAGTAACGTTTGCCACCACGTTGCTATTCGCTGATAAAAATCCCTCATACTTTCGCCATGAGGGGGGGTTACTTGCCAAGGGCTTTGCCAGAAATCGCCAATACTAGGAGAGTCCGTCTGTTGCCACAAATCATCATATTTACAGCCATCCCAATCACCAAAATTAAACTCTCGGAGCTGATCGGTCAGAAAAAGTGGTATTTGCTGGGCATGGCTAAAAGATCTGGCAAATTCGCTACAACGTTTCAAAGTCGAACTTTGTACAAGCTCAATATTAGTTAGCTCACTGCACGCTTGATGTAATTGCGCACGGCCAAGTTCACTGAGTAAAAAATCTGTCTGTCCGGCCAAGACTCCTTGCTCAATCAATTCGCCATGGCGTAATAAGTAAACGCGACTAGAAAATGGCGGCATAAAACCCTCTTACATTAAAGAAAAGTACTTTTAACTATAGCATAATGGTCATCCTAAACGGATTAAGCGCACATCAAAATGTAGAACGGCATTAGCTCCTATTTTTCCACCATTCCCCTTGCGTCCCCACGCCAGCTCTGCAGGAATTACAAATTCATAGCGAGAACCAACCGACATCAATAAAATACCTTCTCGTAATCCTTCGATTGCCTCATCTAAGGTAAATACTTCAGGCATTCCAGCTTTATAACTATCAGCTATTACGCTGCCATCAGCAAGCATAATACGCTGATTGATGACCACGGTATCAGTGTCAGTTACTCGCTCACCAGAGATCTCATCTATTACTTTATACATCAAACCAGAAGCACACAGTTGAGTATCAGCATGATTACTAAATTTAACTATGAAGCTTTCACTGTTTTTACGATTGAGTCCTGATGAACCTTTTGATTTAGTTGTTTTTTTACGTGCCATGAAGCCCCACTATTTGTATGATAAATATAATGATTTTATCGCATAGGTAGAGGCCTAAACGCAAGTTTTATAGTGAGTTTGCGAGTTTTTCAAAACAATAAAATGATCTTATACCAATCGTGTTAAGTTACTGACCATTTATAGCGACAGATAAATAGAGTGATAGCAAGGCATAAATTTTAACATGTAGTTGTTAATTTATAACGCAGTTAGCGCTTTATTTAGCTCGCTAGAATGGTTAAATATTTAAGTCGATTGGTATTATACGTATAAGAGTCAATGATTGGCGCTGCCTTTGCCCGCCAACATAATCCTTGCTAACTCACTGCTAAATCACTTTCCTGCAAACGTAAAAAAGCCCGACTATTGCTAGTCGGGCTTTCTTTAATTAGATCCTGGCAATGTCCTACTTTCACATAGCAAATGCTACACTATCATCGGCGCTGTTTCGTTTCACTACTGAGTTCGGCATGGGGTCAGGTGGTTCCAAAACGCTATTGTTACCAAGAAAATTCTTTTCAATTTTCTTATTTTAATTATTAAGTTTTAAGTCCTTCGACTAAATTTGGAGCCTGGCAATGTCCTACTTTCACATAGCAAATGCTACACTATCATCGGCGCTGTTTCGTTTCACTACTGAGTTCGGCATGGGGTCAGGTGGGTCCAAAACGCTATTGTTACCAAGCA